>NZ_JBDJPF010000121.1:0-5663 GCF_054957865.1 Streptomyces xingningensis | reverse complement strand
GGCTCCCTCGCTTCATCTCATGCGCGCCAGCAAGCCCTTGGCATCAGTCATCTAGTGCCGCGTCAGCCACTCGGCGCGGCGGTGGCCGTATCGCGCCTCTTGCGGGGACGTCCGGACGTCCATTTCGTGGCACTTGCGAGCAGGCTCTCCCATTATGGTCGGCATGATTCATGACGGCGAAAAGCCGGCGGAGGAGCCGCACCCGTGGGAGCCGGTTTCCGCACCGGCTCCCGAGTGGAACCATCAGGAACAGCTGGCGCATCTCGACCGGGTCCGCAGGCGCCCCGGCAGGTACGGTCTCGACGGCAGTTTCGGCTCATACGTCACCTACCTCCAGGGTTTTGACGACGGCGCCCGCGGCGCGCTCCTGCGCTGCTTCCGGGAATGGCTGATCCCTCGGATCGGCGAGGGCAACAATCTGACCTGGCCCGCCCTGGTCGTCCGACACGCCCTTCCCAAGGAGGAGGCCATCGCCTTCTACCGGTCTCCGGGCCCGGACCGCCACAAAGCCGTGATCAACTCGCTGTTCGGCTGTCTCACCGAGTTCCTGGACCATCGTGACGGGGCCCCGGACGGGTTACGGCGGATCCACCGGGAGTATGTCAACTGGCTGGACAGGCAGCCCTGGTCACGACTGACAGCGCCCAAAGACGAGCGATTCTGACCACCCATCACCCATGCGGATCATCCTCAACTAGTGGCCAATCGGGGCCACTTGCAATCCAACGGGCTACAACGCTCCCTCATTGAACGCCAGTTACTTCATAGTCACGTTTTCAACTAGCTCAACAGCCCGTGACCTTCCCCACTTTGCCGACTATTGGACTGGGCTATACAGCTGGGTTAGCGTCACACCGAGCCATCCGGACCGCAGTCCGGGAACAAGGAAACGGGGAAGAGGGCCGCAGGTCTGGCCGGTTGGGCTGCAACCATCACCGGCACTCCCGCATGCCCGCTTCCCCGGCATACACACCAAGGAGTGTACGTGAAGCGCAACACCCTGCGCATAGCGGGCGCTGCGGCTCTTGCCGCCGTCACCATCGGCTTCGCCGCACCGACCGCCCTCGCCGCCGGCGAGGAATCGCGCCCCGCCGCCACCACCTTCACCACCGGGATCGACGACCCCACCGACGAAACACCTGTGACCCCGCAAGAGGCACAGGAAGCCGCCCAGGCCCTGCTGAACAGCGACGAGACCGAGGCCAAGGACCTCGTCGCCTCCCTTGACGCCGACGAGCAGGCCGATCTGCAGGCGGTCGCCAATGGTGAGACCCCCCAGGAACTCCAGGCCAACTGGGGCAAGATCTGGAAGGTCCTGAAGAAAGTCGGCGGCTTCGCCAAGGCCGTCCAGGGCAGCTACCACGACTTCCAGGCGTGGTACAAAGCCAGGCCTTGGTATGTCAAGGCGCTCATCAAGGGCACGACCGTGGGCCTGAACCTCTATGACATCTGGAGCCACTTCCACTAGATCGGCCTCGCCCGCGAGAAACGATCAACGGGCCGGAGCCGCCTCCCGCGGCTCCGGCCCTTCTCGATCGGACAGGACCAGATCAGACAGGAGCGAGCAGTGACACCCTCCGCAACTGACGCGACTGACACGACTGACAACAAGGCGAGCGAAGCCACCTGGGCCATCCCGCTGTTGGCTCTGCTTCCTGCGGCCGCCCTGGTTCTCCTCACAGGCCTGTCCACTCCATGGCTGATCGCGGCATGGGTGTTCTGGGCACTGGCAGCCCTGCTGATCCTGATGGGGTGGGTTGATGTGATCCATCGTGGCGCACGGAGGGCGACGGGCTGGTCCACCTGCCTCCTCGCCCATGCGGGACTGGCCTGGCAGGCGGCACACCTCCTCACGTAGGAGGTCGAAGCCTCGGCCGGCCGAGTCCCGGGCCGACGGACCGGACCCGGCTGCCATC
The DNA here is from genome assembly GCF_054957865.1 of Streptomyces xingningensis. Lineage (NCBI taxonomy): Bacteria > Bacillati > Actinomycetota > Actinomycetes > Kitasatosporales > Streptomycetaceae > Streptomyces > Streptomyces xingningensis. Next base: position 3,747 of record NZ_JBDJPF010000121.1, on the reverse strand, counting down.
GCCACCGGGCGCCGGCCCGTTCCTCCATGGCTCGGCGAGGCCCTGTTCTCGTATAGCTACGGCGAACGGACATGTAGCGCTGAGTGACTACACGGGGCTGCGTTCACGCTGCTGAAGGGCGGCGAAGTCGGCGTGTGCCGTCTCGACTGCCTCCGGGTACGCCTGGGTCTTCTCGTGCTCGGCGAGTGCCCGGTAGATGCTCGCGGCCGAGGGGTTCTGTCCCTTGCGCTTGCCGGTGGGGATGATCAGGTCGGGCTGGATCTGCTCGACGGACTCGCCGAGCGCCTTGCGCCGCAGCACGGTGTGCAGCATGTCGTCGGTGATGACCGGGGGCCGGCCGCCGTACTTGCCTTTGCGGGCCGCAGTCTCTAGTCCTTCCAGCGTCGATTCGCGGATGTTCTCCCGCTCTGTCTCTGCCATTGCGGCGAAGAAGCCGAACAGCAGCTTGCCGGGGCCGGTGGGGTCGTAGATGCCGGGCAGCGGCCCGGCGAGCATCTCCAGCACCAGGCCGTGCTCGGTCAGATGGTCTGCGAGGGCGGTGAGCTCTGCCGCGTCCCGTCCGAGCCTTTTCATCTCGAACACGGTGAAGATGACTCGGCAGTGTGGGGCATGCGCCTTAACCTCCCGGGCGGTCCTCAGCGCCTCCTCGAACTGCGGGCGGACCTTGATCCGGGTGCTGATCTTCTCGCTGAAAATCTTGTCCCTGCTGATGCCGTGTTTGGCGAGCGCGTCCAGCTGCGAGTCGAGCTCTTGGCTGAGGTGCGAGCAACGGGCGTAACCAATGCGGATGTCCGCGCTCGGCAGACTGGGATCGACGGCTGCGGGTACCGACTTGCCGGGCCGCCAGGGCTGCCCCGGCCCTCGGTTGGCCGGGGTCGGCACCCGCAGCTCCTTCGCCAGCTTCGGCACCTTGGTGAATCGGCCGGTGTGGTAGGCGCTCGTGACTGCCCCGCCGCGTGAGCGGCACGGTGAGCCGGGGGCGGCCTTGCACTTCGGGCACGGATGGCGCTCGACGAGATCGGCTTCGGACTCAGTTCCGGCGGAATGTTCTTGAGGGGCCGTCATGGACCGAATTCTCGCACAACGCAAGTCTCAGAACCCTCCTCCTGGCACCTTGCGTGCGAACGGGTTCTGAGAGTCGATCCGCTTCTTGGTGCCCTTCGCCCGACCCTTTTTGATCTTGCTCGGGCAAAGGGTCGTTTGTGAGAGTGGGGGCAAGCTGTGAAACCGGAGGAGACAGCCTGCCCCACTCGTCGTTCCCGTCAAACACTGAAGCGTTCGACGAGCATCTTCATGGTGTCGAAGGCGGGCTTGGGGGAGTAGTCATCGGTGGTGAGCCCGAATTGATGGAACAGTCCCGTTTCGGCGCTGTCGGCATCTCGCAGCGCAAAATGCGTGTAACCGCTCAGGTGGAGTTGCTTCGATTGGGCGGCGATCACATTTACCACGGTCTCGACGACGTCGGCCTGCCGGTGCGGGTGGCGTTCGGGTCCGGTAGGCCAACCGTGCTCGGTGATGTGCAGCGGTAGGTGTCCCAAGCCGGAGGGTGCCAGTACCGCGTCACGGTGATGGCGTAGCAGTCCCTCGACAGCGTGCGGGAGGTCGGATGCGTCGACGGGTTGGAAGACGTCGGGAAAGAAGTCCAAGCCCACGTAGTCCAGATCGGTGATGAAGTCTCCTCCCCCGAGGCTGGTCAGATCAGTGACGAAGGAGGTTGCTGGCCCGAAGAGAGGGGTGGTGTTGAATCCGACCCGTAGGCCTGTGTACCCGAGTTCACGTGCTCGCGCTTTGACGACGGAAACCCCGCGGACGATCGCCTCGTGCACCGCCGGGTAGTAGCCGTCCAGCGTCGGGTTCGACGTGACGTTGGGCTCTTCCGTCACTTGCAACGTGCTCGTTACCGCGCCGTACTGCTCGACCAGCTCGCGCAGGAAGTCGCAGTAACCGTCGACGTCTCCGGCTGGGGACTGGTACTGCGCGACCAAGTCCAAGCGGCGCCCCCGGATGGCGTATTGGGCTGCGGCGGCCGGCGTCGCCGTCGCGTGTGGCTCGCCGAGGCGGGTGGCATCGTCAAAGCCTATGTAGGCGCGTACCAGGAACGGACGGCCTGGTCGGCCCTGGAGGCGGTCGAGTGCACTCGACACGAGGGCCGGATCATCGGGCAGGCCGTCGGCCAGTCTCCCGGTGTCATCACCGGCGACTCCGCCCGGGTAGATCCCGAAGAGCATGCCGTCATGCGCTGTCAGTGTCACGCGTTCGATTCCTTTCGGTTCGGCGTTACAGGGGGTGTGGAGGTTGCCGCCGAATCGGTCGGCGACGTGAGTGAGCCGGTGTGGAGGTCGTCGATGACCGAGCCGATCCATGCCATCTCAGCGCGAGCGAGGCACAACGCGTATTCAGCTTCGATGACGTGCAGGCGGGGTACGCCGGCCGCCAGGGCCTCCGCGAGGCGTTCTTCATCGGCGGCCGTGCGTTGCCGGAGGCGTTGGGCACGCTCGGCCAGGGCCTCCCCCGCGCCGCTCACCCCGAGGGCGCCGAGATAGGTGACTGCGCCCAGAAACTGCGAGAACTCGCGTTCCGGGTTGCGGATCTGGGAGTCCAGCCGCCGTACGAGTTCGTAGCGGCCCTCTTCCGTGAGGGCGTAGACGGTCCTCTCCGGACGGTTTCCCAAGCGCTGCTGGCCTTGTGAGGCAAGCCATCCCGCTTCGGTCAGGGCGGCAACGGTGTTGTAGAGCGTGCCTCGCGTGATCGCGGCCGCGTGGTTGTCGCTGCGTTTTCGCAGTTCGGCAAGCATCTGGTGCGGGTGCGAGGGCTGTTCGAGCAGGAGACCCAGCACTGCCAGAACGATCGGGTTGTCGAGAGCGCGACGTGGCATAGTCGAACTCTATCAGTCTAAATAAACTATTAGACACCTGTGGGAACTGGAGTCGCGTCGGAGGGCTCGGACGCCTGCAGGTCGTGTCACGCAGGGACCGAGGGGGCTTTCTCTTGCGGACTGCGCGGGCCGGGCACGGCCGACACGGCGACCAGGTCCAGGCGGCCGTTCATGTCCAGCTCGAACCGGCCGTACGGATTCACGTGGGTCCAGAACAGCGGCGACAGCGCCCGGCGGTCTGCGTCGGTGAGCCTGTCCGCCCACTTCGGATCGGCCAGGACCTCCTGTATCAGCAGCGTGTTGACGTGCACCAACGCGGACTGGAGCAGGTGCAGCGCGAGCATGCTGACCTCCTGGGACTCCTTGTCCGCGCCAGCCAGGTCGCCGTCCTTGCCGTAGAAGAGGTCCTTGTTCGCGGAGTTCCAGTTCTCCACGACCTGGAGCCCTTCATGGATCTCCTGGCGCATCTCGACGTCGGCGAGGTAGTCGCACACAAACGAGGTCCGTACCGCCCGCCCGAGTTCTTCGATGGCCTGGTACGTGGGGTGTTTGGGACCGCCCCGGGTGAACCGGCGCAGGACCTGCTCGGCCTCGGCGGTGCCCAGCCGCAGGGCGGTGGTGTACTTCACGATCTGGTCGTACTGCTGGGCGATCAGATCCCAGTTGATCGTCTTGGTGGACAGCACCGGCGCGAGGTGCGGCCACTTCTCGTCCTGCCCGGCCGCCGGCCGGTACAGCTTCGCGGAGCCGATGTTCTTCAGCCGCGGCATCAGCTTGAAGTCGAGCATGTGGGCGAAGGCGAAGCCGACGATGGACGTTATGTGGACAAGTCAAGGCGGCTCTCCTCCAGTGTGTCGGTGGGGTCTTCGAGG
>NZ_JBDJPF010000120.1:0-6021 GCF_054957865.1 Streptomyces xingningensis | reverse complement strand
TTACGGTGAGGTTGGTTGCTTTTGTTTGGAGTTCTGGTTTGGCCCATAGGTGGAGGGCGATGTCGATGGATGCCCAGGAGAGGTGGTAGGCGAGGTCGTCGTCGGTGGGGTTGTCTGTGATGAGTTTTCGGTAGAGGTTGAGGGATTCGTCGCCCATTGCGATTGCTTCGTCCCAGCGGCCGGTTTGGGCGAGGAAGGCGGTGGTTGGGCTGGCTGCCCATTGTGCGAGTTGTGGTCGGTAGGTGGGGTTTTTGGTGGCGAGGGGTCGTAGGTTTTCGATGGCTTTTACGGTGAGGTTGGTTGCTTTTGTTTGGAGTTCTGGTTTGGCCCATAGGTGGAGAGCGACGTCGATGGACGCCCAGGAAATGCGGTAGACGAGGTTGTCATCGGTGGGGTTCTCCGCCGCGAGCGCACGGCAGAGCGCGATGGCCTGGGCCCCGAGCAGGTCCGCTTCGTCCCAGCGGCCGGCCATGGCGAGGAAGGCACTGGTCGGGCTGACTGCCCACTGTGTGAGTTGTTGTCGGTAGGTGGGGCTCTTGGCGGCCAGCATGGCCGCGGTGGCGGTGCCCTGGAGGGCGAGGTCGGCAGCCTTGGCCTGCAGTTCGGGCTTCCCCCACCACTTCAGGGAGACGTCGATCGCTGTCTTGGCGGCGAGGTAGGCGAGGTCGTCGTCGTTGGGGTTGTCCGCGGCGAGCTTCCTGGCGAAGGCAACGGCTTCCTGTCCGGTGACAACAGCTTCGTCCCAGCGGCCTGCTGGGCCCAGGTAGTACGTCAGGGCAACGAGTGCCTCGGCGACCTGGGGCCGGTAGCGGAGGTCCAGCTGTGCCAGCCGCCGCAGCAGGCCGCACGCCGCCTGCTGCGGCTCGATCGCCTCCGGAGCACGTTGTGCCCAGAACAACTGAGAGGCGCGCGTCTTGAGGGCGATGGACAGGAGTTCCGCACCGGCCTGCTCGCCAGTGGTCAGGACGTGGTCAGGGGCGGCCCACTCGAACACCACCAGCGGGCCGCCCAGCAGGCGCCGCGTGTAGAGCTTGCCGTTGCTCGGCCGGAAGACCGCCAGGTCAGCCTTGCCGTCCCCGTCGTAGTCGGCGGGAACCGGAAGGTCCCCGGGCCAGCCCAGGGCAGTGGTGATGGCGGCGCCGCCCGATGAGAGCTGGATGCGCCAGAGGCCGTTCGCGGGCTGCCAGACCGCCTGGTCCGCCTTGCCGTCCCCGTCGAAGTCCGCCACCAGGGTCATGGGCGCGGCCGCCGGCCCGGATGGCGGCTGTCCGCGGTAGTACTTGTACCGGATGGTGATGTACAGCTCGCTCAGGCCGGTCAGATCCAGCCTGGCGTCCTTGGCGGGTTCGAGGGTGATGCGCCACGTTGCCGCCGGGCTGCGCCCCCAGAAGGACGGCCTGGTGTCGAGGGGGTTGCTGTGGTCCAGTTTGTCGAACGACGCCTGGAGCGTGCTGGAGCGGGGGCCGGCGACCGGCTTGCGCGGACTGCCGTCCCGGTACCGGTTGGTTGCCGGGCCCGTGTGCTCGACCACGACGGTCACGCTCGGATCGGCGGCTGTGGCGCCGAGGAGCCCGACGCCCACTTGCACAACCTTCAGCTCTGAGCGGCCGGAGGGGAAATCGTCCAGGGTGAGGGCGAAGGTGGCGGTTCCGTGGTTCTTGAGCGAGGCCAGTGTCTCGGGGGCGTTCAGATGGAGGTAGCGGACGTCCGTGTCCAGGTTGTTCTGGTAGTCGGTGTACTCGTCCGTCAGAGCCGCGACCGCCAGCAGTTGGTTCGTGGGTTCCTGGTACAGGCGCAGCAGGTCGTTCACCCGGCTGTCATCACCTCGGGACAGCGGGAGATAGGCGTTCTCGACGTCGTCCGGGTGCGGGTAGCCGAAGGTGAAGGCGAAGGTGGGGGTGTGGCTGCTCAGCGTGAACAGGTCCAGTGCCCGGCAGGCGTAGAACCAGTACTTCATCAGGAGATCCATGTAGTGTTGGTTCCGGTCGATCATCCGGCGGGAGAGTTCGGCCAGTTGCGCGATGTCGTGTACCCAGCCCTCTTCGAGGTGCGTCAGCCGGCGGACGTCGTTCTCGTTGAGACTGATCTTGGCGTCGACCGTGGCCACGTTCAGCTGATTCTGGGCGACCTCCATGACCTGGAGGGAGCGTTCCCGTACCAGCTCCAACTGCCTGATCAGCAGGTCCTTTTCCTCGTTCTGCAGTTTTCCGTCGACCTTGGCGGTGAAAAGCTCGGCGAGCGTCCGGCCCGCGTCGATGAACTTCGTGGCCTGGTCACCGAGTTTCTGCAGCCCGGCGACCGCCTCCTTCGCCTCGGGGCGCAGTTCGCCGTCCTTCCACCAGTTGACCAGGTAGCTGCCGTCACGGTATTTCCCGGTTGTGGTGTCGAAGCCCTCCAGGGCCTGGCCGGTCTTGGCGAGCAGACCGGCTGCGGCGGCGAATGCCACCAGCGTGGCGCCGGCAGTGGCAATAGCGCTGGCGATGGCGGCGGCGGCCGTGGCGATCGCGATGGCGATGCCGAACACCGAGCCGAGATTGTTGCCGGGCGGAAACTCCATCCGTTCCTCGACCATCTTCTGGCGCACGGCGTCGAGTTGCTTCTGGATCGATTGCAGCTGCTGATCGAGGAGGTCAGCGCGCCCTTTGGCGTGCTTGAGCCCCGCCTCTGCCGCCGCCCGCTCCGTAGTGAGGACGCCCTTCATCTCGGTGAGGTGCTGCTTTTCCACTTCGATGAGCTGGATCTTCTTTGCTTCCGTGATGCTCAACAGCAGCAGGTTCGTCGCCGCGGTGTACACACTCAGCACCAACGGGCCCCATTCGGCGACGAATTGCTTCAGGGCCGGGAAGTCCGGGAGGATGTCGGCGTCATAGGGCACCCCGATGGGGGTCAGGTTGTTCGCGATATACTGGGACAGCTCTGTCGCGCGGGCCTGGCCCGGCGCGAGAACGAGCGCCTGGCTGAACTCGTGGCCTGCCGCCGCCCGGTTGTCCTGCCGCTCCGGCAGGCCCGGGGCGTAGCCGCGGAACAGGAACTCCCCCACTTTGGTGCGGTATTCGGCCCAGGCCCGGGCGTTTGTATCGCCGAGCTGCCCGCGCACCATGGCCCACCAGGAATCGGTGGTGTGCGCGCGGTGGACCGGCTCGACGCCTGGGCCTGCCGACGGGCCGGGAAGGCCGTCGCGGCCTTGACGCCCCGGTTCCCCGGGACCGCCCCAACCTCCGCCGCCCCTGCCGCCGTCGCCGCCATGACCGACGGCTCCGGGATCTCCTCCGCTGCCGTCGGCATACAGACCGGAGCGATCGACTGTCTCCGTCCGTATCTGTGCGCCGGTGCCTCCGACCGCTCCGTTGCCGCCGAGGCCGCCACCTCCGCCGCTGCCGGGATCCCTGCCGTCGCCGCCCTTGGGCGGCTTGGTGCCGTCCTTGCCCTGTCCGCCTTGGCCTCCGTTGCCGCCCGAGCCCCCTTTGCCACCGCGCGCGATCAGCCTGATGTCGCTCACCTTCGCGGCGAGCAGCGTGATCGGGCTGGCCGTGCCTCCGGGCGTACCGTTACCCCCGGGCCCACCCGTCTTGCCGTCGCGGCCCTCGGCGCCACCACCGGTGCCCCCGTAGTCGCCTGTCGAACCGCCGGCGCCTGCCGGGCCGGAGGTGTCGATGGCTCCGCCGTTGCCCCGGTAGATCTCGGCCACGAGCAGCAGCGGATAGCCGGTGAGGGTTAACACATATCCCGAGTCATGGGTGATCTCACGCGCGGTCAGCACCAGTCGGGTGCCGGGGGCCAGCTTTCCCGCGCGTATCTCCTCCGCCAGCGCACCGTTCACATGAATGGTGTCCCGCAGGTAGAACCAATCGGCCGCGGCTGTCTCGGCGCCGGGTGCGGGGGCCGCATCCGCGGTGCCATCGGCACTGGAGGTCATGCGGTGTTCCTCTCGTTCGGAGTGCTCGGCTGAGGGCGAGACGCGGCCTGTGTGCCGCGCGTTGCCCAGCATGGAAGCACTGCGGCACCGGCCGCACACCCTCCGGTCCGCTGTGCGGACCGCTGCCGTAAAGAGGTCGAGAATCATGCGTTCCGGCGCAGTCGGCTGCGACCTGGCCGCTGCCGGAGGGATCCGGCCGTCAGGCGGTGAACGCGGCCGCGTGATCCTCGGCCCAGACGGCGAAGGAACGGGCCGGGTGGCCGGTCAACTCCGCCACCCCGTCGGTGACTTCCAGGGGGACGCCGTCGGCGGCCTGCCACAGGGCGAGGAGCGTGTCCGCGAGGTGGTCCGGGACATGGGCGGACATCTCCCGTTTCCACTCCTCGGGGTCCACCGTCCGGACGGCGACGGTCCGCCCGGCGGCATGGCCGATGCGGGTCAACTGCTCCCGGAACGACAGTGATTCGGGCCCGGTGAGGACATGTGTGCCGCCCCGCTTGCCCGGATCGGTGAGGGCGGCGAAGGCCGCCTCGGCGATGTCCCGCTCGTGAACGGGGTCGGTGTGCGCCTCGGGGTAGGGGTGCCGTACGACGCCGGTGGTCCGGAAGGCGTGTGACCACTGGAGGGCGTTGGTGGCGAAGTGGCCGGCCCGCAGGAAGGTCGAGGCGATCGGCGAGGCGGCCAGCGCCCGTTCGGTCTCCCAGTGCGAGCGGGCGACGGCGTTGGTCGCGGCGTCCGGGGCCAGCACGCTGGACGAGGAGAGCAGCACGATGTGTCCCACCCCCGCCTTCGCGGCCTCCGCGAGGAAGGCGTCGATGCGGGACGCCTCCGCGTACAGGAACACCAAGTCGACCCCCGCCAGCGCGGCGGGGAAGGTCCCCGGATCGTCGAGGGCCAACCGCACCGACGGCGTGCCATCCGGGAGCCGGAGCTTCTCCGGAGTCTTGGAGGCGGCCCTTAGCGGGTGTCCCTGGGCGTGCAGGAGGTCGATGAGGGTGCGGCCCACACGGCCGCGGCTGCCGGTGACAAGGGTGGTCATGGTGGTGTCGCGCCTTTCGTAAGATGCTCAAGCGGCGCCGAAGGCTGCGCCGCGAAAAGATTGTGTCGCGCAAAGATCGCGTCACGCAAGTAATTTAGCGGGCATCCCGAGCATGGAGGTGGCACCGGTGCCGGAACGGGCAGAGCTGCTGCAGCGGATCATGGGCGAAAGCCGTCGGCACTACGCCGTGTACACCGTCTTCAACCAGGCCCTGGCCTGCCACTTGGGCCTGCACCCCACCGACCTCCAGTGCCTGAGCCTGCTCGAGATGGAGGACGGGCCGCTGAGCACCGGCGAGATCGCCAGACTGACCGGCCTGACCCCCGGCTCGGCCACCCGCCTGGTGGACCGCCTGGAGAAGGCCCAGCTCGCCGAGCGCCACACCGACCCCGAGGACCGCAGGCGCACTCTGGTCACCCTGGCGGGCGCCTCCCTGCACCGGGTCGGCAAGGCGTGGGACGCCCCCGGCAAAGCCTTCCGGGAGGTGCTGGCGGCCTACACGGACAAGGAGTTGGCCATCATCGGCGACTACCTCGCCCGCACCTCGGCCGTCGGCCGGGAGCAGGCCGAGCGGCTGCTGGAGGCCGGCCCGGCGGACGGGTAGTCAGCGGACGGGTAGTTCAGTCGCCCCGCAGTGCGGCGCGGACGGCGGACGCCCCGCGCTTGGCGGTGTCGTATGTGTACCTCTCCGCCCCCTCCGCGGTCTGCTCCGAGCGGCAGTCGCGGCAGTGTGTTTCGTCTGTGACGGGCCGGATCATGCGTCCGCAGTCTCCTGCGCACGGGCACAGTGACCGTGGGGGTGGTGGGGGTGTTGAGGCGAGTTGTTGCCGGATGGTGGGGATGTCGGGCATTTTGCGGGTGAGGCGGTCGCGGACCAGTCCGGCTGCCGAGTGGACGGGTTGGGGCAGGCCGAGGGTCAGGGCGTCCCGCAGGTCGCGTACCGAGGCGCCGCGCAGCAGCCATTCGCCCGCGAGCGGCGCGAGGTCGCGTACTTCGCGCCCGGTCAGGCGTAGTTGCCGCTCGGTGTGGGTGACGGCGGCCAGGGCGAGGGCGCCCCGCTCGGCCA
>NZ_JBDJPF010000119.1:0-6082 GCF_054957865.1 Streptomyces xingningensis | reverse complement strand
GACGGGCTGCCGGGCGCGCACCGGCTGCCCGACGGGACGGTCGAGCTGCCGAGGGAGTTGGTCGGGGAGAACCCGCGGTATCGGTACTTGCGGCCGGACGGCCAACTGGTCGACCGCTGGGGGAAGCCGGGGCCGGGGGTACGGACTTACGGGGCGCACTCGGGGGACCAGTACGCCTCGGGGGTGCCGGGGAAACACGGACCGGGGGTCGGGGAGACGCGGACTCCGCGTGAGCGGGTGGTGGTCGGAGAGGGGAAATCCTCTGCGAATACGGCAGTTCAGGCAGGCAGGCCCCGAGGCTCCAGCGGAGCTGACCGTGCAGCGGCAGGCGAAGGGGCGGGAGGCACTGCGCCGCACTCGTCAGGTCGAGGTGCAGACACCACTGCCCACAGCACGGACAGTTCTACGGGGCACCACCATGCAGCCACGCCCACATCACACGATCATGCACACGCCTCCGAAGGCCAAGGTCATGCCAACGGTGAGCGGTTGACCTATGGTGACAACCATGGTTCCGAGATCCTGCATGCGGAGCCGGTCAATGTTGATGAGCTGTTTCCCCATGAGCGGCCACGTGGTTCGGGTGACCCTCTTCCCACGCACGATGAGATCAAGAAGATTCTCATGGAGCGGGGTTTTGAGCGGTCTTCGAAGCGCTATGCCGATACGGATGGCCATTACTATGCAGACAATGTGTTCTCTGGAGGCCGTGTCGATGGAGAAAAGGTCTTCGCTGGCCACGGTTACTATGAAGCAGGTTCAGGTGAGGTCATAGTGCCTCCTGGAACAACGATCTCTTTCTACGTGCCACACGGCGACCGAATACCTGGCCTGAATGGCTTGGCAGTGGAAGCTGGTGTCTATCCACGCAGCGGCTTTGTCGAAACCTTCCATTCCGGTGATGTCATCCCTGACTACATTCTCGCGCCGCCCGCAGGGTCAGGGGGAGGAAGGTTCAGCGTAATGGAAGGATCGACTACAGTAGCACAGCGCGCCACCTTGGGTGAACTCCTGAAGCCGGATATGGGACATGTTCACTGGGCGGCATGCCGCGAGTACAAGTACTAGGCTGGGTAACCAGCTTGACTATCCGCTGTAAGGGAGGGATCGAGATGAGTGTGAACCTCTACACACATAGTGAAGCTCCGTGGACTCTCACAGATGTTGCTCTTGTTGTGAAGAAGCAAGATCTGGATCCTGATTTCATTACCTCATTCCTGAGGATCCAACCGACGAGTACGCGTAGGCCAGGGCCCAACCGGTGGATGCCTGATGCCGATGCGGATGGAGTGTGGCAACTCCAGTGCGACGAGCGCACCTCTCGAGATCTCGACGAGCAGCTCGACTTCCTTCTATCAGCAATTGAGCCAAGATCGCGGGAGCTTCAGGACTTGCGATCATCCGGGTATGAGACGGTCCTTCGGGTTTATGGGTTCGCCAGCAATGGATCGACGTTCCAGCTTTCGCCGGCTACGGTTCTTCGCATGTCGAAGCTGGGGATCACGCTCACCGTGGTAGCGAACATCAATGAGCGTTGAGTTCTCACACTTCACGTCAATCAAAGGTGAGCAATGGTGAGCTGGGGAGCCGTGACTGTGTCGCTAGTTATCACCAAGCTGGACTTGTCGCCGCAAGACATCAGCACGAGACTTCTCCTGACTCCTTCCATGTTGCGTGCTCCTGGGGAAGAGCCCGCCTTCAGAGAGGGGGCTGGGTGTTGGGTATACACCTGCGATGAGGCGCACTCCATCAGTGCCGATGAACAAGTGGAGCTACTCATCCCTCAACTTGTAAGCCGCAGCTCGATCCTTGGCGAGCTTCACGCCGAAGGACATTCTGTGCAGATCGACATTACTGGCACTGTAGAGACCGGAGCTGCACTGCGGCTCGGGCCTCATGCGATCTCCCGCCTCTGCGACCTGGGTATCCCGATCTCGTTCACCGTCAAGTGCGAATCAGTGCACGATGATCTCGACTGGCTCGTCTGAAGGCCTTCGATTTGGTACTGAGAACAGCTGTAAGGCTGGCGAGGCAACATACGTTGGGCCGCTGAGGGTTCCGGAATCCGGGTATCTGACGTAATCTGCACGCGCCTATCCCTTGCAGGAGGGGAAATCGGCGACGTGGACCTCGCGCATCGTGTACTTCAGTGCCAGCCCAAAGGGTTTCCCAATGCGAAGCTGTCCGGCATCCTGGTTTCGGGATCCGGGACCTGGCTCGACACGGAAGGGAATCCTCATCAGGAATACCGTCTGGTCGAGTTGACTGTTTCTCCCGATTCCAACGACCTCTCGGCAGAGGTAGCAGTCTTCCACGACATCTGGGGCGAGTTCGACTTTCACGGTCACCCGCACCCGGAAGTTCGGGAGCGCAACGCGCCTCGCCTCGCCACTGCACTCCAGGCGCTCGATTCACTGCTGGGAGTGGCTGCGGAGCCCGGCGAGGGCACGTACTTCGGGTGCGCCGATGGCTATGGAATCGCGGTGCCCGACGTACTGGACGACCTTGGTCCCGACCTCACGGACATGCTCTGATGCGTTTCTTGTGGTGTTAGCCCGCCAATTGATGAGCTCTCGTTCCTTTAGCGGATCCTTTTGGTAATTGAGCCCGAGCGCAAGAGCTCCTCGAGAGATGACTGAAGGCAAGGAGAATCGGCCTCGCTGAATACATGGCTGACCGCACAGAAGAAGTTCCCTTTCCCGCATGAGCCAATGAGCATGGTGGCAGCCGGGACTTGATATGCCGGATAAGTCTCGGACCGAATGCTGCTGTGAATGGCGTCTCAGTGGCCAGGGCCCACCACAGGGGACCATTCCCGGATACTGACAAGCTCGATTCCTGGCAGGCGGAAATAAGGGTCGGCATCCAGCAGGTGGTCGAGAGCGGCACGGTCCGGGGTGTCGAAGAGCAGCAGCGCCCCCGAGTCGTCCGCAAAGGGCCCGGCCGCGTGCAGTCGGCCAGTCGCATGGAGGTCGGTGAGGGAGGCGCGGTGAGCGGGGCGGGCAGCGAGCCGGGCGGTGGTGTGTTCGGCGTTGTCGGTGCTGAAGCGCAGTTCGATGGTCCACATGTTCGGAACGCTAGTGTTGAGTGCATGTGCACGTCTGTATCGGGAGATACACCTCCTTGGCCGTCTTTTGCGGAGATCCCGCTGCTGGCCGGCCTGCCGCAGGCGCGGTTGGCTGAGGCTTGGGCGGCCTCGAAGGCCGAACATTACGGCGGCGGCGACGCCCTTCGCCGGGAAGGCGAGCCTGCACAAGAGCTGGTGCTGCTGCTGAGTGGGCGGGTGGCGGCGACCTCGGTCACAGCCGGTGGTTTGGTCGTCCGCCATGGGATCTGGGCGCGTCCCTGTGCTCTGGACAAGACGGCGGTGATCGACGGCCGTGGACATACAGCGACGTTCACGGCGGAGACGGAAGTCTGTGTCCGCATGCTCCCACGCCTCGCCTTCCTGGCCCTAGTCGAAGACGTCGCCACCGTGCGCGGCCATGTACTGCGGACCCTGGCCGCCGAGACACGGCGCCAGCAGGAGCGCGTTGTGGACGCCCTGTTGCCCGCACAGGCGCGGCTCGCCGCCTGGATGCTGCGGGCAGCCGATACGGAAGGCGTCGTACAACTGCCCGTGTCACAGCAGCAACTTGCGGAGCTGCTGGGGCTCACCCGGGTCACCGTCAATCGCGCGCTCGGCGCGTTCCGGCGGGATGGGCTGATCGAATACGACCACAGCGCAGCGCGAGCGACACTGCTGGCTCCGGAGCTCTTGCAGCTGCGCGGCTGTGAGTTCTGACCGCCGGAGCTGTAGTCGCTCCCGGTGAGTCCCCGGAGGGCTATGCGGCCCGGGTCCTTGCCATGCCGGGCGCGCTGCTGATCAAGTGGTCCGATCTGGCCCATAATTCGGATCCCCGTATGCGGGGACTGTTGGGGCTCGGTAAAGGCAGCTGAAGATGCGCTGAAATGACGAGGAAGCGAGCTCAGAGCGTATTGCCACGCCGTATGCCTGTGATGAAGGTGGCCCAGACGGCGCCTGGGAAGGCGAGGACCGGGCCGCTGGGGTTCTTGGAGTCGCGTACTGCGGTTCCGTCGGCGAGGGTGGCAGCCTCGACGCACTCGCCCCCCACCCCGTTGCTGTAGGTGCTTTTGATCCAGCCCGCTTGTGAACGTATGCCATTGGCCGTATCGCTCATCGTGAGTGCTCCTCAAGGACTCGATCAATCAGCAAGGTTGACTTCTGCGGGCTCAATGCGAGCGCCCGCAGCTGGTCGAATGCCTCCGCGTACTGGCTGACGCTGTCCGTTCTGCCTCCAAGGTCCAGGGGTTGCTGAAGCTCCGGAAGACGACCGGGGCTTGTTGAGACGGTGAGGGTCGTGCTCACCGTATCTGGCCACGGCGTATGCCGGTGATGAAGTTGCCCCCGCCGGCGCTGGCCGGGAGGGAGATCTCTACGCAGTTCTGACCGCCGGAGCTGTAGCTGCTCTTCTTGAATACGACTCTGCTGCGGGTCGTGTCCTCGTTCATCGCTCCTCCTTGAACGCCCTGTTGATGAAGCTACGGGATGCCGTTGTGTCGGATGCTTGGTGTCGGCGCCAGTATTTCTCACAACTCCGGCAGCGCTTGATTGGCCTGTGCTCAGCCGTCGAGCATTCCGGCTTTTATGCCGGATATAAGGGAACTTAACCTTCCTTGAGAGATGGAGAGAATGATCTCTGGTGTGTCGCTCTCGCGGAAATGAACCGCCCCTTCGGAGTCCGCTCCAAGGTAGATGCAAGATGACGCGGCCTCGCTGAACGAGGACTTCTGCCAGCACAGCATGGTCAAACCGGCACCTTTCTCAGGGTCTCGAGATGCGGTGAATGAGCTCACGTGATTCATCAGGGCTGAGGGCAACCTCTTCCATGCGATCCAGCGTCAGGCGGTACCTCTCCAGTTGTGTCGTCCCATCGATCAGCTCTCCACCATGAGCGTTGTCAAGGAGCACGGTGTCCAGTTGAGACACCCGGCCGTGCAGGTAGTCGACCCCGTGGCCGGCGATTGGAAAGGCCGCTACGTCGAACGGGATCACCACAATGGTGATGTTGTCTCGCTCGCTCATCGTGACGAGATGGCCGAGTTGGGCCTTGGCTGTTTGTGCGCCACCGAACTGCATCTTCAGCGCGGCCTCGTGGATGATCGCCGTGTAGGGCGGAGGGTTTTTACGGAAGAGGACCTCCTGTCGCCGGATGCGGTGTGAAACCCGCTGCTCCAGTGCATGCGGCAGGAGCTTTGGGAGGAACTCGCGGAAGATCGCACGAGCATGTTCATGTGTCTGCAACAGTCCTGGGACAGTGATGACTTGGCCAACTCGTAGGGCAGTGGCATAGTGCTCGGCCTCCGCCAGGTCGATCAACCCTGTTGGCAGGTCTTCCCGGTACTCCTCCCACCAACCTCGTCTGCGCTCCGCAGCCATCTCGGTCAGAGCATGGATGAGTTCCTCGTCCTGGCAGTTGTAGTTGCGCGCCATGGCGCGCACCCGGTCTGCGCTGACACCGACGCGGCCGGCTTCGATATTGCTGATCTGGGTCTGACCCGTGCCGAGGAGGTTGCCTGCTTCGGTCGATGACAGTCCCGCTCCCTCGCGGAGCTTCCGCAGTTCCGAGCCAAGTCGGGCCTGTCGGGCTGTGGTGTGGGTTCTGAGAGGCAATCCGTTCTCTCCTCATTCGTACACACTGCGGGTCCGTCGCCCGTGCGGGTGCTGAAGTGAGCTATGAGCCCATCGCGGCACATAGCTCATGCGTATCGCGCTACGGTGTGATCCAAGCCACTCGCTCAACCCTCTGCGAACGCGGAAGCGCACCGCCCTGCCCGGCGGCACCGACACCGCGCAAGGCGCCTCGTGAGCGACTCAACTCAACCTTCTATCAGGAGACTTCCTTGGTCACGTTACTAGCCCCCGCCCTGGGCAAAAGCCACCGAACTACCGCACGGCCTTCGTGTACCCGACCCCGCTCCGTACGTCCACGCGTGTTGACGCGCGCTGCCTCGAGGAGGCGCCGAGCAATGACATACAGAGCAGGCACCTACGTAGTCGATGTGCGCGAGCACCGCCTCG
>NZ_JBDJPF010000118.1:0-6093 GCF_054957865.1 Streptomyces xingningensis | reverse complement strand
CGCAGTGACCAGGTGTGGGTCCAAGACTCACTCCTGCTCACTGAATAGGAACGGTAACTCCGTGGCGCGTACCGAGTTTTACGACGACCCCAACGCACCGAGGCCCAACAGCCTCGTGGTGGCAGCTTCAGCGGTCGTTGCCGATGACCAAGGCCGTATCCTCCTCCAGCGCCGCAGGGACAACAACCTGTGGGCACTTCCGGGCGGTGCCATGGATATGGCGGATTCGCTGCCGGGAACCGCCGTGCGGGAGGTCAAGGAAGAGACCGGTCTGGCCGCCGGACTCCGTGCCGAAGCCGACGCGTATCGTCTCGCCGCCGCCGCGCCCCGGCGCCGCCGGGACCTCCGTACCCGCCTCGGCTGGACCCTCGTGGAGGTCGGCCTGAGGCTGACGGCCGCGCCCAAGACGGCAGCCACTGTTCCCTAGTTGTTCTGTCCGGCGAGGTTCGCCAGGATCGGTCAGGCTGCGGCTTTGAGAGGGCGTCCGCCCCAGCGGAATGCCTTTCTCGCTGCGGATGCGGGCGCGTTCCCTGCGCTCGGTGGCCAGGACGTCGCGGTGGCGTGCGTTGGCGTTACGCCAGCGAAGGTAGGCTCGCGGGGCCCGGGGCTGGAGTAGGGGTCAGGCGGTGCGTTCCAGGAAGTCGCGAACAAGGGGCACCTCCTTGCGGACGGCGAGCTTGGCACGCAGGTCGTCAAGGGTGGAGGTGCCGCGGGCGGAGGAAACGCCGCCCATGTGCTCGACCGCTCGGTGGGCGGTCTCGACAGCACCGTCAAGGTCGTCGAGGGAGATCCGAGCCTCGGCTTCGCGCGCGAGGTAAATGGCGGCGCCACGAGGGAAGTCGTCTTCTTGGTAGGCGTCGGCGGCCCGAAGCGTGGTCGGAGCGGTGGTGAATCGGAGCAGCGCCTCCTTGGGGTGGCCAAGGTTGAGGGCGCAGGAGCCGGCCAGCATGTGCAGCTCGCCGAGGTTGACCCAGTACACGCAGTCCGGTTCTTCTTGTGGCGATCGGTCTCGTGCTTGGTCGTAGGCGTCGAGGGCGGCGTTCTGGGCGCGGTCGGAGGCGCGGTGGTCGCCGGCGTGGGCGTGCGCACGGGCCAGGCGGGCGTGGAGCATCGCGGTCATCCGGGGAGAACCGATCGGCCGGGCTCGGCCGAGGGCATCGGTCACCAGGTCGGCGGCCCCCCGCGGGTCGCCGGTGGAGTAGCGCATGATTGCCCAGAAGGCGAGGGTGTTGGCAGTGACGACTGGGTCGTTGGAAGAGGCAGCCGCGCGCAGAGCGGCCAGGTAATACTCTTCGGCGAGGGCGTGGTGGCCGGAGTCGTAGGCGGTCCAGCCGCAGATGCGGGCGGCTTCCGCTGCGGCCGCGTGGAGCTGTCGGCCGGTCTCATCGGAGTATGCGTTGTTCTTGAGCGCCGAGGTGATCAATTGGAGCTGGGCGCGGGCAGAGGCATGCACCTGGCCGGAGCCGAGTTGATCGTCCTGGCGCCGCAGAACCGCCAGCGCCTTGTCGAACAGGGCCGGTGCCTGGCGGCCGATCCGCCGACCGCGCAAGCGCGCCGTGGCGGGCTCGGCACCGACGGCCCCGGCAAGAACCGGGGCTATCCCCGTGACAACCAGGAACCCCCTGCGGTCCATCGGTCCTCCCGTCGAGGCGACGCGATCCAATAGGTCAATCGTGGTCTGTGGGTCCCACGCAGCGTCAAGTAGCCGCCGTTCGCGAATACATGCCAGCTTGAGCCACTCCGGCCACGGCCGGGCCGTGACCTCCTCCTCCGGGATGCCGTGCAGGAAGGCCATCGCCTTCTGGGCATGCATCTCAGGGGTGACGCCGTGTCGAGTCCAGCGCGTGACCCGCTTGCGCTCCGTCTTCGTGATCTGTCCGTAGCCGAGGTGACGGTGCGCGGCGTCCAAGAGCGTCAGGTAATGAGGGGCTGACCAGCCGTTGAGGTGGAGCAGGTAGGCCAGCGGGTGCCTGTCAATCTCCACACCCGCCATAGTGCCCGCTTCGGCTGCTGACCGACAGGTACCGCCCGCCCATGGGAACACCTGGTAACGCCATGGGAATGGCTGGGCACAACCCCGGTCTTCCGAGGCAGCCCCCACATGCGGCATTACAAACACAGACCGTTCAACTCAGTCCGGGCTTCGCGTTCCCCTTCAAGCAGGACGTGGCGGCAACACCGAGCCCCTGAAGCAC
Source organism: Streptomyces xingningensis (assembly GCF_054957865.1). NCBI lineage: Bacteria > Bacillati > Actinomycetota > Actinomycetes > Kitasatosporales > Streptomycetaceae > Streptomyces > Streptomyces xingningensis. The sequence goes on along the minus strand of NZ_JBDJPF010000118.1, from coordinate 3,898 downwards.
CTCACCGCAACGAAGCGACGGAGGCACCGATCCGCAAGAGCCGCTGTCGGCCGGCGGGTTCGTCGCTGCGGTGGTTCTCACAGACGGGCGGCGCATCCAGCCGTCCTGCTGCTCGTACTTCCCTGGAGGCATCCATGAACAAAGTGCTCGTCACGGGCGGAGCCGGGTTCATCGGCTCACACTTCGTCAAACGCATCCTCCGAGGCGACGACGTCGCCGAGGTGACTGTTCTCGACGCCCTTACGTACGCAGGGCACATCGAGAACCTCGGCGAGGCTTTCCTCAGCCCGAAGTTGACGTTCGTCCACGGCAACATCCTTGACGCCGACCTGGTCGAAACCCTCGTGCGGGAGCACACAGCGGTCGTCCACTTCGCCGCCGAGTCGCACGTCGACCGCTCGTTCTTCGCCGTCGGCGACTTCCTGTCGACGAACGTGCTCGGCACCCAGACCCTTGCGGAAGCGGCGATGCGGCACGGCACCAGCAAGTTCGTGCACGTCTCGACGGACGAGGTCTACGGACCGCTGCCGGAGGGCTCCGCCACCGAGGCCGACCTGCTTCGCCCGACGGTCCCGTACGCTGCCTCGAAGGCCGCAAGCGACCTCGTGGCGCTGAGCTACTTTCACACCTACGGCGTCCCGGTGTGCGTCACCCGTAGCTCGAACAACTACGGCCCCTACCAGCACCCCGAGAAGATCATCCCCCTCTTTTCCACCCGGCTCCTGCGGGGCCAGCAGGTCACCCTCCACGGCCAGGGCCAGCACGTGCGGAACTGGCTGCACGTCGAGGACAACTGTGCCGGCATCGACCTCGTCCTGCGCACCGGTGTGCCGGGCGAGGTCTACAACATCGGCGGCGGCACCGACTGCACGGGCAAAGAGCTGACCAGCTACCTCCTGCGCCTCTGCGGCGCCGACTGGGACTCGGTCATCTACGTTCCCGACCGACGGTCGAACGACATCCGGTACTCCATGATCTGGGACAAGGCGGTCGGCCTCGGATACCGGCCGGAGCGCGACTTCGAAGAGGGTCTCGCCGAGACCATCGACTGGTACCGGCGTAACCCCGACCGCTGGGCGCCGCTGGTGCGCAACCCGCACGCGGCCCGCGCCACGATCGCACTCGCACCCACAGGGGAGGAAGCCCATGCTCGCTGAACAGCCCATCCCGCGCAGGATTCTCGTGACCGGCGTCGGCGCCAACCCGGGCTTCGGGCTGACCCGCAGCCTCACCCGTCTGGGACACAAGGTCGTCGCCGCCGACGCGAACCCGCTCGCCCCCGGGTTCCTGCTGCCCGACGTCGTGCCCCGGGTCATCCCCCTCGCCACCGAGCCCGACTACCCCAGCGTCATGGCCAAGATGTGCCGGGACTTGGCCGTGGACGCGGTGGTGGCCGGCATCGAGAACGACCTGCCGCCGCTGGTGGACATGCTGCCCCAGCTGGACGCCGACGGCGTTCGCCTGTGGCTCCCGGATGCCGAGTCGGTGCGCGCCTGCATCGACAAGGCGGCGTTCCACCGGGTGCTGGCCGAGCACGGCATTACGACTCCTCGCACCTGGTGTCCCGAGGCGATCGACCAGGTCCCCGATGGAACAGGGCTGGTCGTCAAGCCCCGCCACGGCCACGGGGCGCAGAACGTCCACTTCATCGACAGGCGGGAACACGCCCGCGTCCTATGCGAGTTCGTACCGGAACCGGTGGTGCAGGAGCGGGTCTACGGCAGCGAGTTCACCGCGGACTGTTTGGTGGACCGCGACGGACGGGCCTCAGTGATCCTGCGTCGCCGGGATCTGGTGAAGGCCGGACGTGCCGTGGTCTCCACCACGTTCGACGACTCCACCGTACGCGACCTCGTCGTCAAGGCATTGGGCGCCGTCCAGGCCCGCGGTGTGTGCTGCGTGCAGGGGTTCATCTGCGCCGACGGCGCGGTCACGATCACCGAGCTGAACCTCCGGATCGCCGGCGGCTTCCCCCTGACCGAAGCAGCCGGAGCGGATCTCGTCGGGCAGATGGTGAACGGCCTGTTCGGGCTGCCGGTCGACCACCACCGTCTCACCTACCGGACCGGGGTGTTCCTGACCAACTATGCCGAGACCCTGGCCGTCGGCGACGCCGCCGAGCTTGGCCTCCCGGCCGTCGCGAAGGGAGAACCCTCGTGACCACGACTTCGAGGCCGGACGCCAGGCACAACGCCAGCCCGTACCTGTACGGGCAGGAGGCCGGGGCGGCCGCCCGGGTCCTGGAGTCCGGGCAGTACGGACACACCGACGTCACCGAGGAGTTCGAGCGCAGGATCGCCGACTTCCTCGACGTTCCCGACGCCGTGGCCGTCGCCTCCGGCACCGCGGCACTGCACACCGCCCTGCTCGCCGCCAAGGTCGGCCCCGGCGACGAGGTCATCGTTCCCTCCATGACGTTCTGCGCGACGGTCCAAGCGATCCTGGCCGTCGGCGCCACCCCGCGATTCGTCGACATCGACCCCGCCACGCTGTGCGTGAACGACCAGCTCGTCAGGGAGGCGGTCAGCGACAGCACCGCGGCCGTCATCCCGGTCCTGTTGGGAGGCAGGGCGGTCAACCTCACCTCCATCCGCGACGAGCTGACCGAACGTGCGATCGCTGTCATCGAGGACGCCGCGCACGCCTTCGGCTCCCGCGACGGCACGCGCCGGGTGGGGACGACCGAGGCCCTGACCTGCTTCTCGTTCGGGCCGATCAAGAACCTCACCTGCGGCCAGGGCGGCATGGTCATCCCCCGTACCCCTGAGGACGCCGGCACGATCCGCCGGCTCCGGCTCCTCGGCGTCGCCCAGTCGCAGAGTGAGCGCGCGAACATCACCACCTACCGCGTGGACACCTTCGGCCTGCGCTACCAGCTCTCGGGCATCAACGCCGCCATCGGCCTGGCCCAGCTCGACCACTTCGGCACGACCGAGCGCACCCGCCGTCGCTTGTGGCGCACCTACCAGCAGGCACTCGCTCCGCTGGACCGCGTGACGCTCGTCGACGTCGACGCCGACCACTCGGTGCCGCACCTGTGCCAGGTCCGCGTGCCCCACCGGGACCAGGTATTCGTGTACCTGCGGGCCAGGGACATCGGTGTGGGCGTCCACTACCCGCCCAACCATCTCCAGCCCGCCTTCGCGGCCTGGCGGCGCGCCCTGCCGGCCACAGAACAGGCTGGCGAGGAGATCCTCAGCCTGCCCTTCCACCAGTACCTCACCGAGACAGACATCGGCCTCGTCGTCTCCGCCCTCGGACAGGCCCTCGAGTCCACCGGGGCGGCATGATGCGGAAACTGTTGACCGTATGCCTGGGGAACTACTGCCGCTCCCCCTTCGCCCAAGTCGCGCTCACCCGCAGGGGCGGTACGTCCGTGACGGTCCGCTCAGCGGGGCTGATCGGCAAATGGCAGGACCAGCCCGCCAGCCTTTCCATGATCAACGCCGCCAGGCGACTGGGACTCGACCTCACCCCTCACCGGGCGCAGCAGATCACCCTGGAGATGCTGGACTGGGCGGATGGCGTCCTGGCGATGGACGCCGCCATCCTCGACACGCTCCGAGCGATCTGCGGCGAGGGCAACGCGCACAAACTCGGCCTCTACCTCGGCGGCCGCGACGTTCCCGACCCGATGGGCCAGGGCGACGACGCGTTCCACGAATGCGCCGTGCTGATCGAGGCGGGCACGGCACTGCACCTGGGCCCGTAATCCCGCGCTGGTCAGCCGGACGCGGCGGACCGGATCACGTCCACGAGCCTGTCCGCCGCGGCCGGGGGGCCGGGGGGCCCGGCCCGCGCCGCCCACGCCGCCCCGCGGCCGGCGGTTGGCCCGCAACCCCGGTAGAAACCGCCGCCCTTGGGGGGGTTGCGCCGGGGGGGGGGGGGGGGGGGGTGG
>NZ_JBDJPF010000117.1:0-6167 GCF_054957865.1 Streptomyces xingningensis | reverse complement strand
CACGCCCCTTGTCCTCGTAGCGCCCCCGTGTGAGGATGAAGCCCGCCACGCTTGTGAACTTGTGAACACGCCTTTGCACTCACAGTCACACCAAGGAGGTGGCTTCACCCATGCTCGTCCGCGACGCCATGACCACGGTGGTTCTCACCATCGGCCCGGCGCACACCCTCCGGCAGGCGGCACGGCTGATGTCCGCGCGGAGCATCGGCGCGGCGGTCGTCCTCGATCCCGACGCCGGCGGTCCCGGCATTCTGACGGAGCGTGACATCCTCAACGCGGTGGGATCCGGGCGGGATCCCGACCAGGAGACCGCGCGCGACCACACCACCACCGACGTCGTCTTCGCGGCCCCCGAGTGGACCCTCGAGGAGGCCGCGGCCACCATGGCACACGGTGGCTTCCGGCATCTGATCGTCCTCGACCGCCAGGAGGCCGTGGGCGTGGTGTCGGTGCGCGACATCATCCGCTGCTGGGCACCGGCGAGGGAACCCGCCAGGGCGCTCGCCGTATGACGGCCGCGGCACGGCCGAAGAGGCCGGAGCCCTTTGGCGTCCGGCCTCTTCGGTGGGGTACGGCAAGCGAGGGTCAGCCGCGCAGGGCCTGGACCGCGGCCTCCAGCCGCTTGCCGTAGTCGGGGTCCGCCTGGCGGAAGTTGCCGATCGCCCGCTCGGCGATCTCATCCCGCGAGACCTTGGCGATAAAGCCCGCGAGGTTGGCGATCAGGCGCTCCTTCTCCTCCTCCGGCATCAGCCGGTAGAGGTTGCCCGCCTGGACGAAGTCATTGTCCTCGGCGTGCGAGGGGGCCGCGGTGTTGCCGGTGGCACCGGCGACCGGGAGCGACTGCCACAGCGGACGGCCGGTCTGGGCCGGGCCGCCGAAGCTGTCGGGCTCGTAGTTCTTGGCCTTGCCGTGGCGGCCGTCATAGGCGTGGCCGTCACGGTTGTTGTTGCGCGCCTCGGTGGCGTGCGGGCGGTTCACCGGCAGCTGGTCGGCGTTGATGCCGACGCGGTAGCGGTGGGCGTCGCCGTAGGCGAAGAGCCGGCCCTGCAGCATCTTGTCCGGGGACGGGCCGATGCCGGGCACGAAGTGCGCGGGCGAGAAGACCGACTGCTCGACCTCGGCGAAGATGTTCTCCGGGTTGCGGTTGAGCTCCAGCTTGCCGATCTCGATCGGCGGGTAGTCCTCGTGCGGCCACACCTTGGTGAGGTCGAAGGGGTTGAAGCGGTAGTCGGCCGCCTCGTCCGCCGGCATGATCTGCACCTGCACGGTCCAGGTCGGGAACTCGCCGCGCTCGATGGATTCGCGCAGATCGCGCTGGTGGCTGTCCGGGTCCGCACCGGCGAGCTTGTCGGCCTCGCCCTGGGTGAGGGTCTCGATGCCCTGGTCGGTCTTGAAGTGGTACTTGACCCAGAAAACCTCGCCGGCCTCGTTGTTCCACTGGAAGGTGTGCGAGCCGTAGCCGTTCATGTGGCGGTACGAGGCGGGGATGCCGCGGTCACCGAACAGCCAGGTCACCTGGTGGGTGGCCTCCGGCGAAAGACCCCAGAAGTCCCAGACGTTGTCCGCCTCTTGCGAACCGGTGTACGGGTCGCGCTTCTGGGTGTGGATGAAGTCGGGGAACTTGATGGCGTCCTTGATGAAGAACACCGGGGTGTTGTTGCCGACGAGGTCATAGTTGCCCTCCTCGGTGTAGAACTTCAGCGCGAAGCCACGGGGGTCGCGCACCGCGTCCGGCGCTCCGAGGTTGCCGGCCACGGTGGAGAACCGCAGGAAGGTCTCGGTCTGCTTGCCGACCTCGGAGAGGAACTTGGCCCGGGTCCACCGGGTGACGTCCGCCGTCACCGTGAAGGTGCCGTAGGCACCGGCACCACGGGCGTGCACCACGCGCTCCGGTATGCGCTCGCGGTTGAAGTGCGCGAGCTTCTCCAGCAGCAGCTGGTCCTGCACCAGGACGGGCCCGCCGATGCCCGCGGTCTCACTGTTCTGGTTGTCCGCGACCGGAGCTCCGGACTCCGTGGTCAGCGAACCCGCCGTCGAAACGGTCGAAATGGCTTCGCCCTGAACCGACACGTACGCCTCCGTCATCTCGTCCTGGCTCCCTTGGCCGGAGCCGGGGCCGAGTCTTACATTGGACTCTGTCTAAGTCAAGATGCACTAAATATAAATATGGGATCCATGGATGGACAAGGGCCACTGCTACGCTGGTGCTATCTGACTGATGGGTGAATGGCATGAGTGACCTGCTGGAACGGCTCCGCGGACGCGGCTGGCGGCTGACCGCACAGCGCCGCGTCGTCGCCGAGGTACTCGACGGGGACCATGTGCACTACACCGCCGACGAAGTGCACGCCAAGGCGGCCGAACTGCTGCCGGAAATCTCCCGCGCGACGGTCTACAACACGCTCGGGGAGCTCGTCTCGCTGGGCGAGGTGCTCGAGGTGAGCACCGACGGCCGCGCCAAGCGCTACGACCCGAACGCCCACCACGCACACCAGCATCTGGTGTGCTCCCGGTGCGGCACCATCCGTGACGTCCACCCCGCCGGGGATCTCCTCGCCGACCTTCCGGCGACGGAGCGCTTCGGCTTCCGGCTCTCCGCGGTCGAGGTGACCTACCGCGGCATCTGCCCCAACTGCTCGACGGCATAGCCGGGGCAGCGCAAAGGCCCGGATCCCTGGTGGATCCGGGCCTTTGCGAGAAGTAGCGGGGACAGGATTTGAACCTGCGACCTCTGGGTTATGAGCCCAGCGAGCTACCGAGCTGCTCCACCCCGCGTCGGTGAGACCAACTGTAACCCCCGCCCGGGAACCGCGCAAACGGCATTTCAGTGCGCTCTCAGGCCGACAGCTCCTGCTGCAGCGCGTCCCGCAGCCGGGCCGCGCGCTCGGACACCTCCGCCGGGCCGAACTCCACCGCATGCGCGCACCAGAGCTGGCCCTCCGCCAGCTCTCCGCGCCGCGCCGCCAGCAGGGCGAGCCGGAGTGCCGCACGCCCGTGCCCGGCCTCGGCGGCCCGGGTCCACCACAGGGCCGCCTCCGGTTCGCTGCCCTCCCGGGCGAGCAGCAGCCCCAGGTTGAAGGCGCCGTTGCGGCTGCCCGCCTCGGCCGCCTCGCGGTACCAGCGGGCCGCCTCCACGACATCGCCCCGCGCGGCGACGAGCATGCCGAGCCGCACCTGGGCGCGCCGGTGGCCGTCCCGGGCGGCGCGGGTGTACCACTCCTCGCACTCGTCCGACGCCCCGTCCTCGCGGTCGAGCAGCGCGCCCAGCCGGAAGGCCGCCTCCGCGCTGCCGCCGCGCGCGGCGACCCGCAGATGGCGCTCGGCCGCCGCCTCGTCGCCCTCGCGCAGCAGCGCCATGGCGACCTGGAGGGCCGCGTCGATGTGCCCGGCGGCGGCGGCCCGCTCGTACCACTGGAAGGCCGTCCGCTCCTCGTTCCGGCCGGCGTGCAGGATGCCCAGGTTGAACGCGGCGTCCACGCTGCCCGCCTCGGCGGCCTTGGAGAACCACGGCTCGGCCCCCGCCGCGTCGCCCCCCTGGAGCAGCAGCACGGCCAGGGCGTTGGCGGCCTCCCGGTGCCCGGCGTAGGCGGCCCGGCGGTACCACTGCTCGGCCTGGGCCGTACGCCCCTGTTCGGCGCAGAGGAGTCCGAGGTTGTAGGCCCCGTTGACGTCTCCGGCCTCCAGCGCCGCCCGGTACCAGCGCTCGGCCTGTTGGGTCTCACCCCGGTCGGCGTGCAGGGCGCCCAGCGCATTGGCCGCGTTGCCGTCGCCGTCCTGGGCGGCCCGCCGCCACCAGACGGCGGCGCTCTCGGCGTCTCCGGTGTCACGCAGCAGAAAGCCCAGGGCGCAGGCGGCCCGCGACTCCCCGTCCTTGGCGGAGGTCAGATACCAGCGCGCGGCCTCCTGGGCCTCGCCGCGCCCCTCGAGCAGGGTGCCCAGGTGCAGAGCCGCACGGCGGTGGCCCCGGGCGGCGGCCTGCCGGTACCACTGCTCGGCCTCGGCCGCCTCGCCGCGGCCCGCGGCCGCGGCCCGCAGGTCGCGCACCGAGGTGTTGCCGCCGCCTGCGGCCCGGGCGCCGGTGACCGGGCCCAGGCTCGCGGCGAGGCCGCTCGGCGGGGTGCCGGAGGCCGCGCCGGGCGCCCGGCCGTCGAGGATGCGGGCCAGGCGGTACGCCGCCTCGCGGTGCCCCCGCTCGGCCGCGGACCTGAACCAGCGCTCGGCGCCCACATCGCTGCGGTGCTCCAGCAGATCGGCGAGCGCGTACGCGCCGAGCGCGTGCCCGGACTCGGCGGACTGGCGCAGCCAGTACTCGGCGGCGGGCTCGTCGCCGCGCTCCCGGTGGTAGCGGCCGAGCGCATGCGCGGCCGCCGCGGAGCCCGCCACGGCGGCCACCCGCCACCAGGCGGCGGCCTCGTCGGCATAGCCCTTCTGGTGCAGCAGGACGCCGAGGTTGTTGGCGGCGGAGCGGTCCCCCTCCGCGGTCGCGGCGCGCAGATGGCGCTCGGCGCCGTCCAGGTCGCCCCGGCGCAGCAGAAGCGCCCCGAGCATGCTGAAGGCGGCGGGATCGCCGGACTCCATGGCCCGGCGGCGGGCGGTCTCGAGCTCGAGGTCGGCCGCTCCGGCGGCGTGGGCGTGCTCCGCGGAACGGGCCCCTTCCGCGCCGTACGACGACGGATCCTGCTCGTCCAGGCGGCTCCCGTCACCGGGAGCAGCCACAAGCCGACGTGTCTCCACCAGCCTCGCCTTGTCCCCCATGAGTCCCATCGTCGCACTCCCGCAACCTGCGTACACCTGGAATACCGCAGCCAGTGAGGTCACTTCAGCGTTTTGTCGACTTCCCGACTTCCCGACACAGCGGTGCTCCAAACTCTAATCAAAAGCCCCGCACATAACCCGCACAGAGCAGCGTGGCGCCCGATGCGAACACTGGTCCCGGGCAGTTGGCGCCCGGACGCACAACAAGGCCCGGAGTCAAAGACTCCGGGCCTTGTCATTGAGTAGCGGGGACAGGATTTGAACCTGCGACCTCTGGGTTATGAGCCCAGCGAGCTACCGAGCTGCTCCACCCCGCGCTGATGTGGCACAACCGTACCACGGCGCGGAGCGGGGCCCGGACTCAGCCGGCCGGCTTGCCGTCCTTCTTGTCACCGCCCTTGTCGCCGTTCTTGTCGCCACTCTTGGCGGCGGCGTCCTTCTCGGCCTTGCTCGCCCGGTCCAGCGCGTCCTTCAGGGCCCGCTGGGCCTTGTCATACGCCGTCAGGTCCTTGCTCTCCAGGGCCTTCTGCGCGGTGTCCCAGGCATCCTGCGCGTCCTTGAGAGCCTGCTGGACCGTGGCGTCCTGGGCCGGCGGCTTGCCCGGCGGCTTGCTGGTGCCGGGCTCCGGACTCGTGGAGCCCTTCACCCCGAAGACCACGTCGAGCGCCTGCGGGAGGGTGTCCTCGAAGGCCGTCCGGTCGCCATAGGTGACCAACACCTTCTTCAGCTGCGGGAAGTTGGCGCCCGCGCCCCGGACATAGACCGGTTCCACATAGAGCAGTCCGTCTTCGAGCGGCACGGTGAGCAGATTGCCGTACTCGATCTCGGAGTCGCCCCGCTTCAAGATATTGATCTTGTTGGCGATTTCGGTGTCGCCGTTGAACTTGCTCTGGACCTGCCGTGGCCCGGAGACCGTTCTGTCGGAACGCAGTTTGAGAATTCTGATCTTGCCGTAGTCGTCGCTCTTCGCATCGGCGTTGACCGCCATGAAGGCGCCGAGGTTGTCGCGCCGGTTCGGGGTGAACGTGGTGGTGAGCGAGAACGCCTGGTCCTGCTGGTCCGGCATCTTCATGCTCAGGTAGAACGGCGGTACGGCGTGCTCCGACTTGTTCGTCGGGTCGTCCGGGACCTGCCAACGCTCACTGCCGGTGTAGAAGGTCTCCGCGTCCTTGACGTGGTAGCGGGTGAGCAGTTCACGCTGGACCTTGAAGAGGTCCTGCGGGTAGCGCAGGTGGCTCAACAGGGCATCGCTGATCGCGGACTTGGGCTTCACCGTACCCGGGAAGGCCTTCATCCACGTCTTGAGCACCGGGTCCTCCTGGTCCCACTGGTACAGCGTGACCGTGCCGTCATAGGCATCCACGGTGGCCTTGACCGAGTTGCGGATGTAGTTGACCTGATTCTGCTGGGCC
>NZ_JBDJPF010000116.1:0-6234 GCF_054957865.1 Streptomyces xingningensis | reverse complement strand
GGGGGGGGGGGGGGGGGGGGGGGGGGGGGGGGGGGCCGCGGGCCCCGCCCCAGAGGCGGGGGGGGGGGGGGGGGGGGTGGGGGGGGGGGGGGGGGGGGGGGGGGGCCCCGGGGTGGTTTTTTCCCTCCGCCCCCCCCCCCCCGGGCCCGGCGGGGGCCCCCCCCCCCACACCCCCAACCCACACCCACACCCCGCCCCCCCCGTCGGCCGCTTTCCACCAAAACCGTCTATTGTGTTCGCTCGAGCCGCCCCGGGGGGGGCCCCCCCCCCCCCCGGGGGCGCCCCCACCACCCTGTGTGCGATGGATCTGGAGTCATGGTGTTCACCGTGGGGGCGCGAGCTATCTGCGTCGAGCTGGAGAACTGAGAACCCTCTCAGTCCCTGTTCTCGGCCCGGCTCGGCGTGTGACTTTCCCCCACCTTCCACGACTCTTCCGTGAGGCCATGCCGCCATGCGCTCGACGCAGATCCGCAGCACTTTCACCGACTTCTTCACCTCCCGCGGCCACCAGCAGGTCCCGTCCAGTCCACTGATCCCGGACGACCCCACCCTGCTGCTCGCCAACGCCGGGATGAACCAGTTCAAGCCCTACTTCCTCGGCGAGACCCCGCCCGCCTTCCCCCGCGCCACCAGCATCCAGAAGTGCGCCAGGACCTCCGACATCGACAACGTCGGCCGCACCAACCGGCACGCCACGTTCTTCGAGATGATGGGCAACTTCTCCTTCGGCGACTACTTCAAGGAAGACGCCATCGCCTTCGCCTGGGAACTCCTCACCCAGGGCTACGGGCTGGAGAAGGACAAGCTCTGGATCACCGTCTACGAGGACGACGACGAGGCTGAGCACCTCTGGCGCCGCATCGGCGTCCCCGCCTCCCGCATCCAGCGCCTGGGCATGGAGGACAACTACTGGTCCATGGGCGTCCCCGGCCCCTGCGGACCCTGCTCGGAGGTCAGCTACGACCGCGGCCCCGCCTTCGGCAAGGAAGGCGGCCCTGCCGTCGACGGCGAACGCTACGTCGAGATCTGGAACCTGGTCTTCATGCAGTTCCAACGCGGCGAGGGCGACAAGAAGGGCAACTTCCCCATCCTCGGCGAACTCGCCAACAAGAGCATCGACACCGGCCTCGGCCTGGACCGCCTCGCCGCGATCCTCCAGGACGCCGAGAACGTCTGCACCACCGACCTGCTGCTCCCCACGATGGACATCGTCCAGAACCTCGCCGGCCGCGAGTACCCCGGCCAGGGTGAGGAGAAGGTCTCCTTCCAGGTCGTCACCGAGCACGCCCGCTCCATGGCCTTCCTCATCGCCGACGGCGTCCTGCCCGCCAAGGACGGCCGTGGCTACGTCCTGCGGCGCCTGATGCGCCGGGCGATCCGCCACGCCCGCCTCCTGGGCATCACCGGGCCGGTCCTCCCTGCTGCCACCGCCAGCGTGATCACCAATCTGGGTGACGTCTGGCCGGAGCTGGCCGCCCAGGCCGCCCTGATCGAGCAGGTCGTCACCGCCGAAGAGGAGTCCTTCACCCGCACCCTGGCCCAGGGAACCCGGCTGCTGGATGCCGCGATCACCCGTACTCGTGAGAGCCGGTCGGCCGCCCTGCCCGGAGAGACCGCCTTCGAGCTGGCCGACACCTTCGGCTTCCCCCTCGAACTCACCGTCGAGGCCGCCCGCGACGCCGGCCTGACCGTCGATGAGGACCGGTTCGCCGTGCTGCTGGAGGAACAGAAGAAGCGCGCGAAAGCCGGAGGCAAGGCCAAGACCATTGAGGCCTTGCGGAAGATGGACACCTACCGCGAGCTGGCCGCGCAACTGCCGCGCACCGAGTTCCTCGGATACGACCACCTCACCGCCGAGACCACGGTGAAGGGCCTGATCTTCGAAGGTGCCGTCGTCACCACCGCCCCCGAGGGCGCCGAGGTCGAGCTGGTCCTGGACCGCTCACCGTTCTACGCCGAGGCCGGCGGCCAGACCGGCGACACAGGCACGCTCCGCACCAACGACGGCACCCTGCTGCGGATCACCGACACCCGCTACGGCCTGGAAGGCTTCCGCGTCCACACCGCCCGCGTCCTGGAAGGCGAGATCCGTACGGGGGATGGCGGTGAGGCGTCCGTGGACGCCGACAGGCGCAAGGGCCTGATGCGGTCGCACTCGGCCACCCACATCCTCCACGCCGTCGTCCGCGCGACCCTGGGCGACCACGCCGCCCAGCAGGGCTCACTGGTCGAGCCGGACCGGCTCCGCTTCGACTTCGCCCACTTCTCCGCCCTCAACCCCGACCAGCTCGCCCAGATCGAGACGACCGTCAATGGGCACGTTCTCGACGACCCGGAAGTGCGGGCCTGGCACGCCGACCGCGCCGAAGCCGAAGCCGCAGGAGCCATCGCCCTGTTCGGAGAGAAGTACGGCGACACCGTCCGCATCGTCGACATCGGCGACTTCTCCCGCGAACTCTGCGGCGGCACCCACGTCGCCCACGGCTCCCAGGTCGGCACCTTCCGCCTCCTCAGCGAGTCCTCGATCGGCTCCAACCTCCGCCGCGTCGAAGCCCTCACCGGCCACGACACCCTCCACCACCTCGACACCGAACGCCGCCTGCTGAACGAACTCGCCGGCCTGCTCGGCACCCGGCCCACCGACACTCCCGCCGCCCTGCGCAAGCGCCTCCAGGCGCTCACCACAGCCCAGGAACAACTGTCGAAGCTGCGGGCCGAAGCCCTGCGGCACCAGGCCGCCCTGCTCGCCGACCAGGCCGAGCCGTCCGGCCGTGGCTGGATCGTCGCCCAGCGCGTCACCGGTGTCGCCCCCGATGAACTGCGCGGTCTGGCTGCCGACGTGGTCAGCCGTATCCACCGAGGCCCCGCCGTCGTCATCCTCGGCACCGAGCACAACGGCAAGGCCCTGATCGTCGCCGCGATCTCGCACAGCCTCCGCCAGGAAGGCGCCGAGGCCGGCCAGATCCTCACCGACGCCGCCCGCACCGTCGGCGGCGGCTCCGGCGGCCGCGGCCCCGTCGCCAACGCAGGCGGACGCCGCACCGAAGCCCTCGATCGAGCCCTCGCCATCGCTGCCGCCGAAGCCGGGCTGCTCCTGGCCGACGGCTGAACCGGGCACCTGCGCTACGTCGGCAACCGGGCAGTCGCCGACGGCCTAAAGACCATGGTGCAGACATGGGTGCAACTGGGGCGACCAGGCATCGCCGACCACTACACGGTCCTCGAACGAGCCAGCGACAGCGAGACGGTCTTCTATCCGGTCGAATGGCACCTGCGCGAGGACTACCGGCAGCACTGACCGACACGGCGCGAGAGGGGGCATCGACTTGGGTCGGTGTTCCCTCTCGCGAGCTGGGACCTCTGGCTGGCGGGTAGTTACGTGCTTCCCAGGTGATGTCGATGGCCCAGTGCCGCTCGGCCTGGCCGACTGCCTCGGATTCGCGAATCTCCGGCGGCGAGGCGAACCGTGCCCACCGGAAGTCGGCACCTGACCGGAAGGAGTCGAGCCAAAACGTCGCGTGCTCGGCCCGGGCGTGCTGGAAGGTGACGGAGCCGTGGAACGAAGCGCGCCCTCTGGAACGAGACCTCGTATCCCAGGAACACGGCTCCGACGAATGACCTCCGGGAAGAACTGCACCATGCGCGCAGAGCGAGCCGACGCCAGTCGGGCTTGGCCAGCCCGATGCCAGATTCGATCAACTTAGGGCAATTGCGCTAGCACAGCGCCGAGTTGGCCTAGCGTCGCCGTTAATCGGTTGCTTCGTCCGGATAGGCGGAGCGACCCCCGGTCCTGGCTTAGGCCCCAGTGTCCGGGGGTCTACACCGTTCGAAGCGAAGGTCTCCGAAACCGTGCTCAAGCATGCTAGCGCCCTAGAGGGCCGCTTCACCCAGGTACCGAACGACATCATCCGTAATCCGCGCCTGTCCTCGGACGCCGTGCGCCTGCTGATGTTGCTGCTGTCGCTGGCCGACCCGGCGGGGCTGTCGCTGTGGGATGCGGCGCGCCGGGTGGAGATCAAGAAGGCGGCGTTCCAGCGGGCCAAGAAGCAGTTGAAGGCGGAAGGGTACGTCCATGAGTGGCGTCGCCAGGGCTCGGACGGGCGTTGGTCGACGACGCAGTTGGTGTCCAATGTGCCCCTGGAGGCCGAGGAGGCCGCCGCGATCCGGGACGGCTTCCGGCCAACGGGCCTGAAACCGGCGGACCTAAATCCGGCGGACCTAAATCCGGCGGATGTAAAACCGGCGGACGCGAATCCGGCGGTCGGTGAGCCGAAGGGTCGGGCCGTCGGCCGTTCCCAACAGAACACTGGGGAGAACAAGCACCTCCCACCCTCCCAGCCCTCCCGCACCGCCACCGTCTCCACGCCTGCTCCGCTGGTCGAGAGGGGTGCGCAGGTGTTGGCCGCGGTGTCGCACTCGGAGCGGCGGTTGAGGCTGACCGGCCGGGAGGTGCGGGATCTTGCTCCGCTGGCGGGGGAATGGCTGTTGCGCGGCGTCTCGATGAACGACCTGCGCGATGCGTTGACGCTGGGGCTTCCCCAGCCAGTCCAGTGCGCGGCGGGGCTCATCCGTGACCGTTTGGTCCGGAAGATGCCCGATATCCCCTCGATCGAGCGGCAGATCGCCGCGAGCTCGCCGCCGCCTCGTCCGCGGCGGTTGCAGTCCTGTGCCGGTGGGTGTGGACGGCTCATCCGCCCGGTCGGGGAGGAAACCCAGTGCCGTGACTGTCGCCTGGAGGCACTTGAGACAGCCGCACAGGACGACTTGGGTGCGGTGGACGCGACTCGGCGCGGCATGGCGGCCGTTCGTACGGCACTGCGCGCTGCGAAGTGAGCGGCGATGGTGAGGTGAGTCTCGCCATAGGGCTGACCAAGATCAATCACAGATCGGCCCATTAGGGTCGAAGGCATGACGACACCCCTTGCCGGCAGTGCCTTCGACTCGCTCCGCCTCGACGCCGTGCCCGACCAGCAGGCGTTGCGCCGGGTCTACGAACTCCCCGGCGACGCGGCCGTGCGCAAGCAGATGACCGAACTCACCGAGCAGACCCGGCGGTTGATCGGCTGCTCATCGCTGGTCCTGATCGCCAGCGCGGATGCCGAGGGCAACTGTGATGTCTCCCCGCGCGGCGGTCCCGCCGGGTTCGTCGCCGTCCTGGACGCATGGACGGTGGCGATACCGGACGCGACAGGCAACAAGCGTCTGGACACCCTGCAGAACGTCATCGCCACCGGACGGGCCGGGCTGCTGTTCGTCATCCCGGGGCGCACCACGACGCTCAGGGTGAACGGCCGGGCCTGCGTCTCCACCCGCCCGGAGCTGCTGTCGCAGCTGACCGCCGTGGGCAAGCCGCCGGCCAGTGCGCTGGTGCTGGGGATCGAGGAGGTCTACCCACACTGCCCCAAGGCGCTCCTGCGCAGCGCGTCCTGGAAGCCGGAGCAGTGGCTGCCGGCGGACGCCCAGCCGACCTCGGCCGAGGTGACGCTGGCCCAGCTGCGGAGGCCGGAGCTGACGATCGCCGACATCGAGCAGGCGGAGGCGGATTCGCTGAAGTACCGGTACGAGTAACGGGCCGGCCAGCGATTGCTGAACCACCGGACCAGCACGCCCCGTGATCAATCGCGGGTCGGCCCGTCAGGTTCCCAGGGGCAGTTGAGCCCCCAGGGGTGGATGGAGGTACGTTGCAAGCGTGGGGCTCGTTGAGTGGGTCCCCGCGGAGCCAAGGAAAGCAACGTGCAACCTCCCTACATACCCATGGACGACTGGTGGAGCCTCGCCTTCTCGGCGACGCTGATCTGGCTGCTCTTCTTCCTGCCCGCCATGCCGAGCCGGCGGTACCGGCTGCAGATCTGCCTGGGCCCGGTGCTCGCCGCGGCCTACGGCGTGGCGAGCCATCTGGTGCGGGGCGATGGGGCCGAGCTGTTGCTGTCGATGTATGTCACCGCGATGCTGGCCATTCCGCTCAGCCTGCTGGGACGCCGGAAGTGGCTCGCGGAGGCGATCCTGAACCGGGACGCCGATGGGGAACGCCGGGAGCGTGGGCCGTCCTTCGGGATGGTGGCACAGCTGGTGACCTCGTACTGCGCCGTGGGCGGGCTGATGTGGTGGCTCGGCCCGGGGTGGTGAGGCAGGCCCGCCCGTGACAACGGCCCGTCGATGTCCCGTACGCGGGACATCGACGGGCCGTTGTCACCTGAGGTTAGGGCCGCGGCAGGGGCGGCATGACCTCCTGCG
>NZ_JBDJPF010000115.1:0-6260 GCF_054957865.1 Streptomyces xingningensis | reverse complement strand
GACGCAGCATCGCGGGAGCTCTTTTCTCCTGGTGGTGTAGGCCCTCGGGTGGTGTTCTCGCACCTCCGGGGGCCGCTTCGTTTTTGCTTGCCTGCGGTGAAGCAGCGGGATGCGCCGACCGTACTTCGTGATTTACGCAAGTCGCCCAAACTCAAGGCGAGTTCACCCGGTCGTGTGGTGGCGCCGAGTGCCGGTGAGCTGGCGGGACCAGTGGTCGCGCGGGCAGGATCGCTTTCCGTCACCTCCGGATCGGCCTCGCGGGCAAGCTGATCGCCCTGTGACAGCCCTCGGTCCGCACATGTTCGCGGCCCATGTCATCCCGGCACCGCAGTGCGGGTGTGGTCGGCTTTCCCAGGGATGCCCCGCCCGGCGATGATGGCCCGTCCTGCACGGCGAGTGAACCGTCAGGTGAGGACACCGACGCGGGCGGCGAGGCCGCGTAGCTCGATGGTCGTGCGCCCGGAGACCAGCAGTCCGGAGACCAGCGACTTCACCGCCGGGCGAGCGTGGGTCTCCTCGGGAGCGTGGTGCTCAGCGGCCAGGAGTGCGCGGATGCAGTCGTCGCGGCGGTTCCATCGTGCGAGGGCGGTGGCGATGTCGGTGTAGTAGCGGGCCCGGCGCTCGGTGCTCGGCAGGCTCCCGGGCGCCACCGCCTTGGCCGCGGCGAGCGCGGCGGAGGGGTCGCCGGCGGAGTTCTCCGCGGAGACCAGGTGGAGTTGGACGGTGGTGGGGCTGAATCCGCCGCCGTGGTCCCGTAGCACGGCGGCCGGGCCGAGCTCCCGGGCGATGGCGGCGGCCTCGCCGGTGAGCTCCCGCATCCCGGCCGCGTCGCCGGCGCGGGCGACGGTGTAGGCGGCGGACTGGATCAGCAAACCCCGCTGGGCCGCCAGTTCCGGCTCCCCGCCGCGGAGAGCGGGGTGGTCGGCGGCCGCCAGGGCGATGGACAGCGCCTGCTCGTGCCAGTCGGCCTTGCGGGCCAGGACCGCGAGCTGCCGCGCGGCCTCCGCGACCAGCAGGGGCTGGCCGACGGCTTCGGCGGCCTGGCGGGCGCGGTCGGCGGCCATCCAGCCGAGCTGCTGCTCGTCCAGCTTGATCAGCATGCGCGTGGCCAGCAGATAACTCTGGGCCAGCAGCCCGTCGCCCTCGGCACCTTCACCACCGGCCCGGGCGTGGGCCGCGCAGATCAGCCGGGGCAGCCGCACGGCCAGGCTGCCGTACGCGCAGGCGTGGAAGTCGGTGAAGGCCCGGTCCAGATCCGTCCGCAGGACCGCCGACGGCGGCACCGTGACGTCGGAGTGGAGGCCGAGCATCGCATCCCGCACGCGCGCTACCAGAACCTCGCCGACGGGGACGTCCTGGGAGGTCGTTTTGTCGGTGGGCAGGATGGGGGCGCCGACGGCCGCGGCGGCCGTGACCGCGAGGTTCGCGAGCAACTTCCTGCGCCGCACCGGGTCCTCCCCGTCTTCTCGACGAGCCGTCTCCTCCACCCTAGGACGTGGCAGGAGGGGGTAGGTGGCAGTTGGCCCGATCACGCGCCCGTGGCGGACCTCGGGCGGAGCGGTCAGCCCCAGGACCTGCGGCGGGAGGCCCAGGGCGTCGGCGAAGCGCCGCAGCACGGTGACGTCGGTCAGCGGTGAGACGCCGCGCTCGTACCGGGAGACCTGGGCCGCGGAGTAGCCGGTCAGCTCTCCGAGCTGAGCCAGGGTCAGACCCTGCTGCTTGCGCGCCTGCCGGACCAGTTCCCCAGGGCTGCCGTCCACCACCGGTGCCGGCTGTGATCCGACCGCGTCCATACCCGTCCCCCGCTCGCCGGGAGTGCGCCGCCGCACACCGTACTCGCACGCGCCCGGCCCGGACAGGGGCTTTGCATCGGATGCAAACGGCTTTGCGGCCCGCGGCAACGCCCCTGCCGCTGACGTCTCAGCTGCGGTGTTCTCGGAGGGCAGGCGGCCCGGACGGCGGGCCGCCGCCGCGCATCCGAAAGGGGATGTGAGCGATGAACGTACGCAAGCGGGCCGCGATGGTCGGGCTCGGCGGTCAGGCCACCAGTGACCACCTGCCTGGCCTCGCCCAGTGCCACCTCGCCGAGCTCGCCGGGGTCTGCGACGTCGACGCCGGTCGGGTCGCCGCTGCGGCCGACGCGCACCAAGTGCCCGGCTTCACCACCGTCGAGCACCTGCTGGAGTCGGTGCAGCCGGACTTCGTCATCGCCGCGGTGCCGCACCACGCCGGGCAGCAGGTCATCGCCGCGTGCGCCGAGGCGGGGGTACACGTGATGAAGGAGAAGCCGTTCGCCACCGACCCCCACGAGGCGGCCGAGCTCGCCGGGCTGTGCGACAAGAGCGGGATCGAGCTGATGGTCACCGTCCAGCGCCGCTTCCATCCCGTCTACACCGCCGCCCTCCAACTGCTGGAACGGATCGGCACCCCGTACCTGGTCGAAGGGCGATACACCTTCCACTGCCCGGACCCGGCTGCCGGCTGGCGCGGCCGGGCAAAGCTCGCGGGTGGAGGGTGCCTGGCGGACATGGGCTACCACCTGATCGACCTGCTGGTCTGGTACCTCGGGCTGCCCGACCGCGTCCTCGCGGATACCTCGGCCGCCGCCGCGCCGGGCGCCGAGTACGACGCGTAGGACACCGCCCTGGTCCACCTCGCCTACGACCGCGGCCTGTACGGCTCGCTGCTGGTCTCCCGCTCCGCCAGCCTGAAGAGCGAGCGCCTGGCCATCACCGGCCCGCACGGCACGCTCGCCGTCGAGCGCGGGGCCGTCCGCCTCCTCGACCCCGGCGGGCAGGTCGTCGAGTCGCTGTTGCGCGAGCCGGCCTGGCCCTGCCCGCCCGCCATGCTGATCGACCGCTTCTGCCGCGTTCTGGACGGCACCGCCCCCAACCCCTCCGGACCGGCCGTCCACCTGCCGCATGCCGCGTTCCTCGCCGCCGCCTACGCCTCCGCCACCACCAACCGCCCCGCCGACCCCAAGGAGTTCCTGGCATGAACGACTCCCCGCTCGCCCTGCTCGGCGGCGAACCGGCCGTGACGGCCCCGGGCCCGCACTTCACGTGGCCGCCGGTCACCGAGGCCGACCACCACGCCGTAGCGGCCCAGTTGGAGACGGCCCTCTCGATCCCGGACCGCTCCGGCGTCGTCGCCGATCTGGAGGACGCGCTGGCCACCTACCTCGCGGTCCGGCACGTCGTGACGACCTGCACGGGGACGGCCGCGCTGCACTCGATGTACGCGGCCGCCGGGATCGGGCCCGGCGACGAGGTCATCGTTCCGGCCCTGACTTTCCACGCCACCGCCACCCCGCTCTTCCACCTCGGCGCCCACCCCGTGCTCGCCGACGTCGACGACCGCGGGCAGCTCGACCTCGACGGCGCCGCCCGGCGCATCACCGCCCGGACGAAGGCCGTCGTCGCGGTCCACCTGTGGGGGTTGGCAACTGCTCGTCGAGGAGCGCATATGAGGTCGTCTTAGCTCGATGGTGTGATGGCCGGCTTCCGGGCTTGCGGTGCCCTGGGTCATCCGGGTTAGCGTGGCGGCGCGATCTGGGACGCCGGGTGCGGTGTCGGCGTGCGGGGCCCCTGCTCCACCGGAGCGATGGTTCAGGGCCTCCCCGTCGCCTCTGGCCGTATCCATATGGCCAGGTCGCGTAGGGAACCGGCCTCCCGGGACCGGACCACGCACAGGATGCGTGTCGCCGCCTCGGGGTCGAGTACGCCGGGGAACCAGTGCGCCCAAGACCGTTCGGGGCGTGCGGCTGACCGGGCTCACTCCTGCTCAGTCCGTAGGAACGGTTGCCCGAGGACATGGACGCGCTGGTGTCGTTCGCCGACGAGCACGGGCTGATGCTGCTGGAGGACGGCTCCCACGCCCACGGCGCCACCTGGAACCACCAGCGCACCGGCACATTCGGCACCGCGTCCGCGTTCAGCCTCAACGGCCCCAAACCGCTCTCGGCCGGCGAGGGCGGCTTCGTCGCCACCGACAACACCGAGCTGTACTACCGGGTCCTGCTGCACGGTCAGTACAACAAGCGGTGCCGCCGCGAGATCCCCGCCGGCCACCCGCTCGCGCGCTTCGCCGTCACCGGCATGGGCCTGAAACTGCGCATCCACCCCCTCGCCGCCGCGCTCGCCCGCACCCAACTCACTCGTTTGGAGGACCACCTCGCCGGGCGCCAGGAGATCGCGGCCCGCATGTGCGCCGCTCTGGACGGCGTGCCGGGCATCCGCGTCCCGCACGTGTCGGTCTCCGCCCGGCCGTCGTGGTACGCGCTGCCGCTGAGCTACAGGTCGGCCGAGCTCGGCGGGCTGCCGCTTCAGCGGTTCCTCGACGCCGTCCACGCCGAAGGCGCCACCGAGGCGGACCGGCCGGGCTCGACCTGCCCCCTGGGCGCCCATCCGCTGTTTCAAACCCCGGGGGCTTTGATCCCTGGCTACGCTGACGGCCGGGGTTCCGCCGACGACTTCCCGACGGCGGAGCACGTGCACTCCGTCACCTTCAAGCTGCCGGTCTGGCACCGCGAGGAGGATGTCCGCCTCGCCGATGCCTACGCCGCGGCCATCACCAAAGTCGCCTCCCACGCGAAGGGCCTGCTGTGATGTCCCTCGACACCGCTCTGCTCGACGACCTGGCCTGCGCCGCCGAACGCGACGGCATCACCAAGACCGTGGTTGGCGCCGTCATCGCCGACCACGACGGCAAGGTCCTGCTGCTGCACCGGCCGGCCGACGACTACCTCGGCGGCCTGTGGGAGCTGCCCTCCGGCGGCGTCGACCCGGGCGAGTCCCTCATCGAGGCCCTGCGGCGCGAGGTCGCGGAGGAGACGGGGCTGACGGTCACGGCCGTCGGCACCTACCTCGGCTACTTCGACTACCGCTCCGGCAGCGGCCGCGCCACCCGCCAGTTCAACTTCACCGCCACCATCACGGGGGAGACGGTCACGCTCACCGAGCACGACGCGAACCTGTGGGCCGACCGCACGCAGCAGAACAAGGTCTCCAGCGCCGTCCAAGCCGTCCTCGACACCTGGCGCGACCAGGCCAACTGACCGGCTCCCGAGCCTCAAACCGGGTCCCGGCCGCCCTTCCCGGGAGGGGCGGCCGGGACCCGCCCACCGACCATCGCCAGCTGGAGGTTCTTCGCGGGGAACGAGAAGCGGGCATCGGCACTGGTGCCCTGCAGGCGTTCGTAGAAGGCGATGCCGGAGTCGAGCTGCCCCGGTTCGACGAACACCCGTATGAGCACACGGGGTTCGCGGAGGCCGGAGGAGTCGGTACGCCTGCGCCACACTTGGGAAGGAACGAGTTCTTCAGACATCCGGACACTGACACCACTTCGTCCGCCGCTCCCAGTACCTGGGCCAGGAGGTAGGGGGTGACGGCCACTTGGCGGCAGTCTGCCGCGCGCGGGGCTCGTAACGGCCAGATCCCATGAGACAGGACAGTGATCACGCGGCAGAGTCGTCGCCGACCTGGAGTTCGTTCACCCACTCTTGGGCCGCCGCGAGGTTGTCGGCGGTGCCGACCACCTGGTACGCGAAGTCGTCCCAACTCCTCAGACCCGCGGTTCGTCGTGGCGGAGGTGGCTGGCCCCGCCGTGGACCGGTCGGTGACGGCGGTACTGATCCATCGGCGGGTGGCGGCGTTTGGTGTACGCGGCGAGCGGGTCGTCGGCGTCCACGTGTGGGACAGCCCTGGATGGCTGGTTCGGGGGTCCGGGTCGGCGATGCTTGCCCATGCACTCGATGGTGTCAGGCCGTGACTGTGGTCGGGCGGGTGGCGACGAGTTCCCTCGCACGGGCGGGATGTGTTGACCGTACTTCGTGGCTTACGCAAGTCACCCAAACTCAGGGCGAGTTCACCCGGTCGTGTGGTGTCGCCGACTGCCGGTGAGGTGGCGGGACCAGTGGTCGCGCGGGCAGGATCGCCTCATGCGAGTTCTCATCCTGGGCGGAACCTGGTTTCTCGGACGCGCTGTTGCTCAGCAGGCATTGGCGCAGGGCTGGGGCGTGTCCACGTTCAATCGTGGCCGCTCTGGAGCGGATGTGTCTGGAGTGGACGTTCTCCGGGGCGACCGGACGCGCGCGGCCGACCTCTCCACCCTCGCCGCCGAGGGGCCCTGGGACGCGGTGATCGACACGTCCTCGTCCGAGCTTCCTCCTCGCGATGTCCTGGCGGGAGCCAATGCGCTGGAGAGCGTGGCCGGACGGTATATCTACGTCTCGACTGTCAATGCCTATCGAGGTTGGCCGG
>NZ_JBDJPF010000114.1:0-7446 GCF_054957865.1 Streptomyces xingningensis | reverse complement strand
CGGTTTTTTTTGCCGCCCCACCCCCCGGGGGGGGCGCCGCCCCCCCCCCTCCCCCCCCAAACCTGCGGCACTCTGTGGCCCCGGGCGCGGCCCCCCCCCCCCCGCCGCCCCCCCCCCCCGCGGGGGGCCCCCACTTCCGGGGGGGATCAATCGTCCGAATGAGGGCAAACACCGCCGGTGGCCGTGCCATCGGCGGTGCGGTGGCGTTCATCAGGGCGCGACTCCGTCATTGGAGTGGCAAGTCACCAGCAAAGGAAGACACCCTCATGAACAGTGCCAAAAAGGTCGCCCTCGTTCTGGCCGCGGCAGGCATGGCCATCGGTGCATCCATCAGTAACGCGGCTGCCACCGACGGCGGTGGTGCCAGCGCCGCCGGTGTCGCGAAGGGCTCGCCCGGCATCGTCTCCGGCGATGTGATCCAGATCCCGCTCGATGTACCGATCAACCTCTGCGGTAACAGCATCGACGTCCTCATCGGGCTCCTCAACCCGACGTTCGGCAACACCTGCGTCAACGCCGAGATGGGGCACGGCCGCGAATTCAAGCACCACCGTGGCCACCACCACGACGAAGACTGATCGTCGCCATACTCGGTCGGCATTCGGCGAGGCCCCGCAGCCCCTTGGGACTGCGGGGCCTTTCCCCGTCTTCAGTTCCGCCCGCGCTCCCGCTCCTCCACCAGCGCGTTGTACGCCGCCACTTGAGCCCGCCGGGCGGTGCGCTCCACGGGCCGCAGCGCCGCCGCCCGGGCCGCGATCTCCGAGGCGCTCACGGCGCCACCGTGCTCACGGCCCTCGTCGCCCCCGGGCGCACAGGCGATCGAGATCAGCGCACCCACCCGCTGGGCCAGCTCCAGTACCCGTACCGCGCGCGGCGGATACCCCGGCGCGAGCAGCTCGCGCCCGCCCGCCGATTGCCCGGCCCGCGCCCGGTACGCCTCCAGAGCGGCTTGGGCGGCCGGGCCCGAGCCCGCCACGTCCAGCCGGGACAGCACCGCGGTCGCCTCCCGCAGCGCCTCGGCCAGTTCGCGCTCCGCCTCCGAGAGCGAGGGCACATCCGCGGGCGGTGCCTCCCGCACGGCCAGGCAGTGCCATACGACTTCCATCCGCACATCACCGGCGGGCCCGGCCTCGCGCACCTCGGGCACCAGCCCCAGGCCCGCTCCCGAGGCGATCACCGCCTCCTCGGCCGCCAGAGCGAGGGCATTGAACTCCGGTGGCCCGCTCAGTCCCAGCGGGTGCCCCGGCACCGGCAGCGCAAGACGCAGCCCCGTCGCCCCCAGCGCGCGCAGTCTGCCCAGCGCGAGGGTGAGCCCGACCGGTCCGGATTCCCCCGGCAGGCCGATGACCCGGTGCACCGCGTCATCTCCGGTGATGTGGTGCACAGCGTCATCGGGTGCGGCAAATCCGGCAAGCAGGGCGTTTCCCCACGCACAGAGCCGTTCTGAGTGATGTTCATCGAGCATGGCCACCAGCCTAGGGACTGGCATCGACGGCCGGTGGCGTAGGTTTTCCTTGGGGGCTGCGCCGACAGGCGCCAGCGACGACGAACTGCAATGGGAGACAAGGCGCTCATGAGCGATGTGCTGGAACTGGTGGACGTATCCGTGGTCCGCGAGGGCCGGGCTCTGGTGGACCAGGTCTCCTGGTCGGTCAAGGAGGGGGAGCGCTGGGTGATCCTCGGCCCCAATGGCGCGGGCAAGACCACCCTCCTCAATGTCGCCTCCAGCTACCTGTTCCCGAGCAAGGGCAGCGCGCGGATCCTGGGCGAGAAGCTCGGTTCGGTCGATGTCTTCGAGCTGCGTCCGCGCATCGGCATCGCGGGCATCGCCCTGGCCGACAAGCTGCCGCGCAGTCAGACGGTGCTCCAGACGGTGCTCACCGCCGCGTACGGCATGACGGCCACCTGGCACGAAGACTACGAGGCCGTCGACGAGCAGCGCGCCCGCGCCTTCCTCGACGTGCTGGGCATGACGGACCACCTCGACCGCAGGTTCGGCACCCTCTCCGAGGGCGAGCGCAAGCGCACCCTCATCGCCCGCGCGATGATGACCGACCCCGAGCTGCTGATGCTGGACGAACCCGCGGCCGGCCTCGACCTGGGCGGCCGGGAAGACCTGGTGCGCCGCCTCGGCCGGCTCGCCCGGGACCCGCTCGCCCCCTCGATGATCATGGTCACCCACCATGTGGAGGAGATCGCCCCCGGCTTCACCCACGTACTGATGCTCCGTCAGGGGCAGGTGCTGGCCGCGGGCCCGATCGAGCTCGAGCTGACCTCCCGCAATCTGTCCAAGTGCTTCGGCCTTCCGCTGGTGGTCGAGCACCGCAAGGATCGCTGGACCGCCCACGGCCTGCCGCTCTCCTGAGCCGCCGGCGGGACCGAGAAGCCCTGTCCCTGACACCGCCCGCGCGCCTACCATGACCATGTGAACACATGGGCGTGGTGGCTCGTGGCCGCCGTCGGACTGGGCATTCCGCTGGTCGTGACCGCACTGCCCGAGTTCGGCATGCTCGCGGTGGGGGCCGTGGCCGCGGCCGTCACCGCCGGGCTGGGCGGTGGCACCGTGACCCAGTTCGTCGTCTTCGCCGTCGTCTCCGTCTCCCTCATTGCCGTGGTGCGGCCGATCGCCAACCGGCAGCGGGCCCGCCGTCCCGCGCTGCAGTCCGGCGTGGAGGCGCTCAAGGGGCGGCAGGCCGTCGTCCTCGAGCGCGTCGACGGCCATGGCGGCCGCATCAAACTGGCGGGCGAGATCTGGTCCGCGCGCTCCCTCGACGCCGAGCGGAGCTTCGAGGTGGGGCAGCAGGTGGATGTCATCGACATCGACGGCGCGACGGCCGTGGTGATGTGAGCCGGGTGGGGAAGGCATCCGATGAGAGCGATCTGAGCAGGCCGCCTGCACGGGCACGCCGCTTCTGAAAGACTCGATCTTCACGAGCAACGATCGATCCGACCGACGATCGACCCGATCAACGACATAAGGCACGAGGAGCCACGATGGCGATCATCATCGTCCTGATCATCCTGGTGGTGCTCGTCTTCATCGCGCTCATGAAGACGGTGCAGGTCATTCCCCAGGCCAGCGCCGCGATCGTGGAGCGCTTCGGCCGCTACACCCGCACCCTCAACGCGGGCCTCAACATCGTCGTCCCGTTCATCGACTCGATCCGCAACCGCATCGACCTCCGCGAGCAGGTCGTGCCCTTCCCACCGCAGCCGGTGATCACCCAGGACAACCTGGTCGTCAATATCGACACCGTCATCTACTACCAGGTGACCGACGCCCGCGCCGCGACCTATGAGGTCTCCAGCTTCATCCAGGCCATCGAGCAGCTCACCGTCACCACCCTGCGCAACATCATCGGTGGCATGGACCTTGAGCGGACCCTCACCTCCCGGGAGGAGATCAACGCCGCGCTGCGTGGCGTCCTCGACGAGGCCACCGGCAAGTGGGGCATCCGCGTCAACCGCGTGGAGCTCAAGGCGATCGAGCCGCCGACCTCCATCCAGGACTCGATGGAGAAGCAGATGCGCGCGGACCGGGACAAGCGCGCCGCCATCCTCACCGCCGAGGGCATCCGCCAGTCGCAGATCCTCACCGCCGAAGGCGAGAAGCAGTCCGCCATCCTGCGGGCCGAGGGTGAGGCCAAGGCCGCCGCGCTCCGTGCCGAGGGCGAGGCCCAGGCGATCCGTACGGTCTTTGAGTCCATCCACGCCGGTGACCCGGACGAGAAGCTGCTGTCCTACCAGTACCTCCAGATGCTCCCGAAGATCGCCGAAGGAGACGCCAACAAGCTCTGGATCGTGCCCAGTGAGATCGGCGACGCGCTCAAGGGCCTGAGCGGGGCCGTCGGCAACCTCGGTCCGATGGGCGGCGCGAAGCTCGCCAAGGAGAACCCACGCCGGGAGCAGCCTCCGATCGACTGACCACCGATCACCTTCGCAGTCGTTCCCGAAGAGGAACGGTTGGAATGGCCCGTTCAGGCGGCGGGGATCGCCAGCCACTCGGGCAGCCGCTCACGGTCCTGCGAACCGAGCGCCAGCAGCAGGGCGTCGGACGGTGTGGGCTCGAACGGCCGGTTCAGCATCCGCATCCCGGCCTGCTCGGGAGTCCGGTCCGCCTTGCGGTGGTTGTCCTCGGCGCAGGCGGCGACCGTATTCAGCCAGGTGTCCCCGCCTCCGTGCGAGCGCGGCACCACATGGTCGACGGTCGTCGCCCGCCGCCCGCAGTACGCGCACCGGTGCCGGTCGCGCACCAACACCCCCCGCCGCGACCACGGAGCCCGTTGTCGGAACGGGACCCGCACATATCTGCGGAGCCTGATCACCTGCGGCACCGGCACCTCGACCGTCGACCCCCGCATGCGCAGTCCGGGCCGGGCCTGTTCGACGATGGCCTTGTCCTGCAGTACGAGCACCACGGCCCGTCGCAGCGACACCGCCGCCAACGGCTCGAAGCTCGCGTTGAGAACCAGCGTCTCCCGCATTCCGTACCACCTCCCGGCCGCCACCCCGCCCCAGCGGCGAGGATGGCTCAACTGTGCCGGTGGAGCAGCGGAACAACAATGCAATTTCCTTGCGGCGCAAGGGAGATGAGCAGCGAAAAGAGACCTGGAATGGGGAGGTGCTCCGGGCCCTTCCCCCGTGTTGAACGCGGGCCCGGAGCAGATGGCAGTGGACGTGGTCGTCCGGAGTCGACTCCGGACTCCGGCAGACGGCCGACGCGATCGCGCCCTGTCGCCCCCGCCACTGCGGTGCCCGCTGCCCGACGGCCGGTGTGAAGCCGTCAGCCGGATACCACTGTGTGGGTTCGGGGCGGTGGCGCGCAACGGATTTTCCGCCCGGGCACCGGCCGTCACCCCGCCGCGGGCACCTCGTACTCACCGATCAGCTGGGCCCGTGCGAGAGCGTGGAACCGCAGGTTGAAGCCTACGACGGCCGGGGTGGCGTCCTCGTCCGGGCCCAGCTTCTCCCGGTCCACCGCGTACACCGTGAACACATAGCGGTGCGGCCCGTCGCCGGGGGGCGGTGCGGCGCCGCCGAAGTCCCGCGTTCCATAGTCGTTGCGCACCTGCACGGCGCCCTCGGGCAGCCCCTTCAGGTCACCGCTTCCGGCACCGGCGGGCAACTCCGTCACACTCAACGGGAGGTCGAAGAGCACCCAGTGCCAGAAGCCGCTGCCGGTCGGCGCGTCCGGGTCGAAGCAGGTGACGGCGAAGCTCTTGGTGCCGGCGGGAAAATCCGACCAGCGCAGCTGGGGCGAGACATTGCCGCCGCTGTACACCTGACCGCTCTTCAGCCGTGCTCCCGGCGACACATCGTCGCTCTCGACGGTGAACGAGGGCACCGGCGGATGAAAATCATGGGGGAGCGGCCGCAGCTTCTGCACATCGGACACAGAGACACCTCCTGTACGCGGAGACGAGTGGAAACGCCAGCCTAACGACGCCGCACCGGACATGAGCTGCGACCATACGAAGCGTGCTGAGAAGTGTGTTCCGACGAAGTGCCCTCCCACCAGGTGGACGACGACCGGCGAGCCGTGCCCTGCGCACACTGACCGCGTTCCTCGCCGCCCTGCCCCTGTTCCTCCTCCCCGCCTGCTCCTCGGGCAGCCACGGCAAGACTTCCAAGGCCACCGCGACGGCGGGTGGCACCACCGCGCCGGCCAAGTCCGGCGCGGCCGGAACCGCGCCGTCGTGGGCGAGGGGCATGAAGACCGTCTCGCCGGACAAACTCCCGGCCGAGGCCCGCCATACCCTCGAACCTCATCGACAAGGGCGGGCCGTTCCCGTACTCCCAGGACGGCACCGTCTTCGGCAACCATGAGAACCGGCTGCCCAAGCAGTCCCGCGGCTACTACCACGAGTACACCGTCCCCACCCCCGGCGCCCGCAACCGCGGCGCCCGGCGCATCATCACCGGCAACCACTCCGAGCGCTACTACACCGGCGATCACTACCAGACCTTTGAAGCGGTGGTTCACCCATGACCCGTCAACTGCCCGAGCCCGGGGTCACCGGGCTCCTCGACGGCTCCATCGCGCCCGGGAGCTACCGGCTGCCGCTCACCCAGACGCCCGCCCATGCCGCTGCGCGCGCCACCGAAGCCGGTTGGCGGGCGGCCCGACTCCACCTCGACGGTGTCGGAGACAAGGCGGCCTTCCTCGACAAGTGCGCCGCGGACCTGGGGTTCCCCGGATGGTTCGGCCACAACTGGGACGCCCTCGCGGACTGCCTGATGGATCTGTCCTGGTGGCGGAAGGACGGTGAGCCCCGCGGCTACCTGTTGCTGGCCGAGGACTGGGACACCTTCCGCAAGTCCGCCCCCGACGACGCCCGTACCGCGGAGGCGATCTTCGCGGACGCCATCGACTACTGGGCGGGGCAGGACACCCCCCTGGCGGTGCTCATCGCCTGACGGCGGCACTGCCGCCCGAGTGGTCTCCACTACCCTCGGTCCGCATGATTGCCGCGTCTGACCGCATGCCGCTCGCCCGGGCCTTCTTCGACCGCCCTGTTCTGGAGGTCGCGCCGGAACTGCTCGGGCGCACCCTCGTCCGTACGACCTCCGACGGGCCGATCGAGGTCCGCATCACGGAGGTCGAGGCATACGCGGGTGAAGCGGACCCCGGCTCGCACGCCTATCGCGGTCCTACGGACCGAAACGCTGCGATGTTCGGTCCGCCCGGGCACGCCTACGTCTACTTCATTTACGGGATGTGGTTCAGTCTCAACCTGGTCTGCGGCCCGGAAGGCACCGCCAGCGGCGTCCTGCTGCGCGGTGGTGAGGTCATCGAGGGGGTCGAGCTCGCCCGCGCCCGACGTCCCAAGGCGCGCAAGGACCGCGAACTCGCCCAGGGCCCCGCCCGCCTCGCCACTGCACTCGACGTCACCCGCGATCTCAACGGCATCGACCTCTGCGCCGGCCCCGGCACCCCATTGACCGTTCTCACCGGAAGCCCCGTGTCGGTGACCAAGATCCGCAGCGGCCCCCGCACGGGCGTGGGCGGTGAGGGAGCGACGCATCCCTGGCGCTTCTGGGCCGACGGCGATCCGACGGTCAGCCCCTACCGTGCTCATGTGCCGCGACACCGCGCGAGCAGCGGCACACGGGGCGGTGCTTGACTCCGTAGCAACGAGGGCCTAACGTAGCCCAAGCCGCTCGAGACGGGCAGCGCCATGTGCGCGGACCGCTGGGCGGCACAACCACTACTACGAGGAACCCCCGGATCGGGGTCGGTTTCGCTGTGCCGAAATGCGACTTCGATTGACTCGATTGGGAGTCACCGGGAAATTCCGCTAAAGTAGTGGCCGCGCCGGAAAGCGCGAAACGAAATCCCCTCCAACGGGAATCGGATCTTCGATCTGGGCCGAAAACGGCACGGAAAAGGATCTGGTAAGGTTGGAAACGCGAAATACCGGAGGGAAGCGCCCGGAGGGCCTTGTG
>NZ_JBDJPF010000113.1:0-7578 GCF_054957865.1 Streptomyces xingningensis | reverse complement strand
CCCGGCGCCGATGCCCCATGGATCTATGAGGCGGCCCCCGGCACCCGGGTCCGGGCCCCCCCCCCCCCCCCCCCCCCCCCCCCCCGGGGCGCCCCCCGGCCCCCCCCCCCCCCCCCCCCCCCCCCCCGCCCCCCCCCCCCCGCCCCCCCCCCCCCCCCCCCCCCCCCCCCCCCCCGGCGGTTATCCCCCCCCCCCCCGGGGCGGGGGCCCCCCCCCCCCCCCCCCCCCCCGGCGGTTCTCTCGACTGCTCCCGCGGGCCGCACGGTCAGCTCCGTGGTGGCGTAGCCGCACAGGCAGTCGGCGCAGGTCGATGGTCAACCGGCTGATCGCCGACGGCCCTTGGGCATGGCGGAGGAGAAGGAGTCCTGCGAGATGGTCTTCGGGCTTGAGGATGTCGTCGTGCAGGAGCCGGCGTGCGACGTCCCAGCGATGCTTGTCATCGGGTGGCTGAGTGGGGCCGTTCCAGCGGACGGCGGGGACTGGACGGTGGTGAGCTTGTTGGTGCGAGCCCAGCGGATGAAGTGCCCGGCCGTCTGGCGGTAGGCGGCGGGCTTCGCGGAAGGGATGGCGGAGCTGGCTGCGATGAAACTGAATCATCAAGATCAAAATTATGAATCTCAAAGTCTGTGAGTTGACGTCTTAAAAATATCAAGGTAGACATGAAATATGAATAGGCCGCCGTGGGTAAGGAGCCGAGGATGGACTGGCAGGACCTGACGGACCTGACGCGCGGCCGGCCGTTCGCGGTCGAGCGGGTCCGCCTCGCCGACAGCGGCGTCGCGATCGAGGGGCAGTTCGAGCCGCCGCAGCTGGCCCAACTCGGCATCGACGACCAGATCTTCGTCGCCGCGTTCGTCCGGGCGCACGGATCCATCAAGGAGATGGAGCGGATCTTCGGGGTGAGTTACCCGACGATCAAGTCCCGGCTGAAGCGGATCGCCGAGCACCTCGACTTCGTCGACGTCGGCCCACCACCCACCAGCGCCGCTGACGTCGTCGACCGCCTGCGCCGGGGAGAGATCAACACCGAGGACGCCCTGGCCGAACTGGAGCGGGACCGATGATCCCGCAGCTGATGACGGTGCGCGTGCACCGTTTCAACGGCCGCCGGGTGCGGCTGTACATCCCCGTCGTGCCGGTGGTGCTGGTGCTGTCGCCGCTGCTGCTGCTCGCCGTGCTGGGCGGGGTGGTCGCATGCCTCGTCTTCCGGGTCAGCCCGGGAGGGGCGCTGCGCGGTGCCGGACAAGTGCTGTGGGCACTGCCCGGCACCCGGTTCGAGATGGCGCAGGGCAGGACGGCCGTGCTGGTCAGCGTCAGATAACTCGGAGAGACAGGAGCACACGCATGAACGAGCAGCGCCGCCAGATCCTGGAGATGCTGGCCGAAGGAAAGATCACCGCGGACGAGGCCGAGCGGCTGATCGAAGCGCTCCAGCGCAGGCAACCCGAGACGCCGCCGGGAACGACGTCCCGCCCGGAGGCCCGCCCCAAGTACCTGCGCGTGGTCATGGACGCCGAGGACGACACCGGCGGCGGCTCCACCCGGCTCAACGTCCGTATCCCGCTGCAGCTGCTGCGCGCCGGCGTCCGGCTCACCACCCTGATCCCGCCGACGGCCATCACCAAGGTCAACGCGGAGCTGGGCAAGGCCGGCGTGCCGATCGACCTCGCCGAGCTCAAGCCGCAGCACCTCGATGACCTCATCGAGCACCTCGACGACGTCATCGTCGACCTCGATGACCCCGGCTCCAAGATGCAGGTCTACTGCGAGTGATACCGCCCCGGCACGGGACCACGGGCCGACGGGCGTCCGGCCCCGGGTGGTCCACCGCAACTTAGAACAAAACGCACTCACACAACCGGGTGGAGCACATGACAAACGGCCGGTGAAGGGGGCCAGGGCCCGGTGGGGGAGCCGGGGCCTGGCTCGCGGACTCGCTGATCAGAAGCCGCGCATGCGGCCGTCCCGTGGCCCCGGCGGCAGCGCGGGCAGCTGCGCGCGCTGCCGCCCCTGGGGGTGGTAGGTGTCCCAGGCCCCCGGATAGCCGGAGTGGCCGGGGTAGGGGGAGTGCCCGGTGAGCTGGCCGTAGTAGCCCTGCCCGGTGCCCTGCGCGGACTGCTGGGGGCCGAAGGCCTTGAAACCCAGCTCCTCCTCGCCCGCGCGGTCGCCCGGCAGCGTGCGGAAGGAACGGCGGTACTCGGAGCAGAGGGCGTCGAAGATCGGGGTGACCGAGACGGGGCGGCTCTGGGCGGCGGCATCGCGGGGTGGGCGCATGCCGGGGATGTAGTTCTGGTACGAGGTCCGGGAAACGGGTTCGTATGAGTACACATCCCTGCCAACGACCTCGCGGTCCATCGGATGCGGTTGCGGCCGGGAATGCCCCCGGACCGGGAGACCCGCAGCGCACCACGTTGATCGGGCGCCCCTCGGCCGGGTGCTCTGCGCCCGTACTCGCTGATCGGACGATCGCCGGTCAGGTGCCCGCGAGCGGCATGCTCGCGCCGACCAGCCGCCCGGCGGCCGCGGCCCGGTCCAGGGCCTCGCGGAGCAGGTCCTCACGGGGCTGCTGGCCGATCGTGCCGACCGGGGCCGCGAAGACCAGCACCCGCTGGGTCTTCTTGACGGCCGCCCGCCACTCGTCGGCCACCCGCATCGCCTGGTGCGCCTGCCACCAGGCCACCGGCGAGCCACCGACCGCGCTGGGCTGGAGGATCGCGTGCAGCTGGCCCATGGCCAGCAGCACCGACCAGCCGGGGGTGGGATCCGGGACCTCGTCGACGGCGGACACCGGCGCGAAACCCTGCTCGGCCAGCAGTTCCAGGAACACATCCACCGGCCCGGTGGTGCCGGGCCGGGCGATCGGGACGAGCGGTTCGACGACCAGCGCCGGGCGCAGCTCGCCGTTGATCAGCAGCAGGCCGCTGGTGACCCCGAGCTCGGCCTGCACCGGGATCTCGGCGGCCTGCTGCCCGCCGCCCTCGCCGGTGATGGACTGCACGGCGCCCTGGAGCTGTTCCTCGGGGACGGGGACCACTTGGGACGGGATGCAGGCGGCGTGCGCGAAGGCGAGCACGGCCGTCTCCTCGCCGACGAAGAGCACGGTGCTGGTCCGCTCCCGCTCGCTGTCACCGGGGGTGCGGCAGGAGGTGCAGTCGTAGGTGCCCGGGGCGTTGTCGCCGCCGAGCAGTCGGTCCGCTTCTTCGTCGCCGATCTCGGCGCGTACGTCGTCGCTGACGTCGAGCATGCGAGGCACGGAGGGCTCCTCGAACTTCGGTGCGTGGGGGCCGGGCGGTTCCCGGCTCGTAACGAGGACAACGGAGGAGGCACGGCCGGGGTCACGCACTCGCCCGGGGAGCTTCCCGGCTTCCGTCACCGAATGATCATCATCCGGTCAAGGAGTTGCCGGGTAGGGCGAACCACTCGGTGCTCAGTACGCTCTAACCTCTCAGGAGGCGGGCCACCAGGCGCGCACACCGGCTGCGGGGACGAATGCACATCTCATTCCTGATTCACAATGCCTATGGCATCGGCGGCACGATCCGCACCACGTACAACCTGGCGAGCACGCTCGCCGAGCAGCACGACGTGGAGATCGTGTCGGTCTTCCGGCATCGCGACGAACCGGTCTTCACCGCCCCCGGCAAGGTACGGCTGCGTCATCTGGTGGACCTGCGCAAGGACAGCCCCGACTACGCGGGCGGGGACCCCGGCTTCGAGCGCCCGGCCACCGTCTTCCCGGCCGCCGAGGGCCGCTACAAGCAGTACAGCGCCCTCACCGACCGGCGGATCGCCGAGCACCTGCGCGGCCTGGACTGCGATGTGATCGTGGGCACCCGCCCCGGCCTCAATGTGCACATCGCCCAGCAGGCCCGGCGCGGTCCGGTGCGCGTCGGCCAGGAGCACCTGACGCTCGGCACCCATTCCGGACCGCTCAAGCTGGTCCTGCGCACGCACTACCCCCGCCTCGACGCGGTCACCACCGTGACCGAGGCCGACGCCCGCACCTACCGCAAGCTGATGAGACTGCCCGGCGTCCGCGTCGAGGCAGTGCCCAACAGCATCCCGGCACCGCGCGTCGCCCCGTCGGACTCGTCCGGCAAATGGGTCGTCGCGGCCGGCCGGCTGGCCCCGGCCAAGCGGTACGACGTGCTGATCCGGGCCTTCGGCAAGGTCGCCGCCGAACGCCCCGACTGGCGGCTGCGGATCTACGGCGGTGGTGCGGAGCGCGCCAAGCTACGGGCCCTTGTCGACGAGCTCGGCCTCTACAACCACGTCTACCTCATGGGCCCCGCCAGTCCGCTCGATCCGGAGTGGGTCAAGGGCTCCATCGGCGCCGTCACCTCCAGCCTGGAGTCCTTCGGCATGACGATCGTCGAGGCCATGCGCTGTGGTCTGCCGGTCGTCTCCACCGACTGTCCGCACGGGCCGGCGGAGATCATCGACGATGGCGTCGACGGCCTCCTGGTCCCGGTCGGCAAGGCCGACGCGATCGCCGCCGGACTGCTGAAGCTGATCAACGACGACGAGCTGCGCAAGCGCATGGGCCGCCAGGCCCTGGAGAACGCGGCCCGCTTCGACCCGGCCCGTGTCGCCGGGCGGTACGAGCGGCTGTTCACCGAACTGACCGCCCGCGGCACCCTGCGCGGTTCCCTGCACCGCACCCGTGGCGCCCTGCTCAGCAGCGCTCTGCGGACCACGGACGCGGGCCGCTCCGCCCTGCGACGGGTGCGTGCCGCATGACGCATTCCCCCCTCGACCCCCGCCTTCACACCTCCGAGGAGTCCACCATCGTGTCTGCCCCGCCGCGCGCCGACTGCATCGCGGATTCCGCGGGCGGACTCACCTTCGATCTCGACGCCCCTCAAGGGGCCGCCGCCTCCGGCCACTGGTCGGCGGCGCTGGTGCTGCTCCGGCGCGGCGGCGACGAGTCCGATGAGGTCCGCCTGCCGCTCACGCCCAACGGCGACGGGCGGCTGCGCGCCGTCCTGCCCAGCACCGTCGCGCTGCCCGAAGGACGCTGGGACGTCCATATGGACTGTGGCGAGGCCGAGTTGACGCGCCTGCTGCCGGGCCTGGCCGATCTGCGCTCGCTGGTCGACCGCCGGCCCGGCCCCAGCACCTCGCCGCTGGCGGTCCGCATCCCCTATGCGACCAAGCACGGCAACCTCTCCCTGCGCAGCTGGCTGCGCGCCCCGCACGCCGAGGCCGGGGACCTCCTGCCCGACGCCAAGGGCGTCACCGTCCACGGTGCGCTGCACCGGGTCGAGGATCCCGCCGAGTGGCTCGCCGGGGCCGTCGCCGAGGCGCGCTGCCGCCGGGCGCCCGAGCTGGTGTGCACCGTGCCGCTCACGGCCGAGGGCCAGGAGTTCTCCTTCACGCTCCGCTACGCGGAGCTGTGCGAGCAGTGGCAGGGCGGCCCGGACGCATGGGACCTGTGGCTGCGCCGCCCCGAGGACCCGGACGGGGTGCGGATCGCCCGCATCCTGGACGACGTCGCGGACAAGAAGCAGATCTTCGTCTATCCCTCGCACCCGGTGGACGCCCCCTACGCACCCGCCCAGGCGGGCCCGTACTACACCGTCGACAACGACCTCGCGGTCCGGGTCGACGAGCGCCCGCCGGTCGCGGGCTGAGCCTCCGCCGGGCGCCGCTCAGGTGCCCGCCGCGCCGGGCTCCGCCGCCACCGGCCCGCCGGTCTCGCGCACCGTATCCGGGTGGTGCAGGTCGAAGGCCGGTGACTCGGAGCGGATACGGGGGATGCCGGTGAAGTTGTGACGGGGCGGCGGGCAGGAGGTCGCCCACTCCAGCGAGCGCCCGAAGCCCCAGGGGTCGTCCATCTCGACCCGCTTGCCGTACTTCGCGGTCAGCCAGACGTTGTAGACGAACGGCAGCGTCGACAGGCCCAGCAGGAACGCCCCGATCGTGGACACTGTGTTGAGCGTGGTCCATCCGTCCGCCGCCAGGTAGTCGGCGTACCGGCGTGGCATGCCCTCCGCGCCCAGCCAGTGCTGCACCAGGAACGTGGTGTGGAACCCGATGAACAGCGTCCAGAAGTGGATCTTCGCCAGCCGTTCGTCCAGCATCTTGCCGGTGAGCTTGGGCCACCAGAAGTAGAAGCCCGCGAACATCGCGAACACCACCGTCCCGAACACCACGTAGTGGAAGTGCGCCACCACGAAGTAGGTGTCCGTGACATGGAAGTCCAGTGGCGGCGAGGCCAGGATCACCCCGGTGAGCCCGCCGAAGAGGAAGCTCACCAGGAAGCCGACCGCCCACAGCATCGGTGACTCGAAGGACAGCGAGCCCTGCCACATGGTGCCGATCCAGTTGAAGAACTTCACCCCGGTGGGCACCGCGATCAGGAAGGACAGGAAGGAGAAGAAGGGCAGCAGCACCGCACCCGTCGCGAACATATGGTGCGCCCAGACCACCACCGACAGGGCCGTGATCGCCATGGTCGCGCCGATCAGCATCACATAGCCGAAGATCGGCTTCCGGGAGAAGACCGGGATGATCTCGGTGATGATGCCGAAGAACGGCAACGCGATGATGTAGACCTCGGGATGGCCGAAGAACCAGAACAGGTGCTGCCACAGCAGCGCCCCGCCGTTCGCCGCCTCGAAGACCACCGCCCCGAACCGCCGGTCTGCCTCCAGGCAGAGCAGCGCCGCCGCCAGGACCGGGAAGGCCAGCAGGATCAGGATCGAGGTGAAGAGCACGTTCCAGGTGAAGACGGGCATCCGGAACATGGTCATCCCGGGGGCGCGCATGCCGATGATGGTCGTCAGGAAGTTCACCGCGCCGAGGATGGTGCCGAAGCCGGACAGCGCCAGGCCCATGATCCACAGATCGGTGCCGATTCCCGGCGAGTGCACCGCGCTGTTCAGGGGTGCGTAGCCGGTCCAGCCGAAGGACGCGCCGCCCTCCGGCGTCAGCAGGCTGGCCACCACGATCAGGCCGCCGAAGAGATACAGCCAGTACGCGAACATATTGAGCCGGGGGAAGGCCACGTCCGGTGAGCCGATCTGGAGCGGCATGATCGCGTTGGCGAAGCCGGCGAAGGCCGGGGTGGCGAACAGCAGCAGCATGATGGTGCCATGGGCGGTGAACGCCTGGTTGAACTGCTCGGTGGTCATGAACTGCAGCCCGGGACGGGCCAGTTCGGCGCGCATCAGCATCGCCAGCAGCCCGGCCACCAGGAAGAATCCGAACGACGTGATCAGGTAGAGGTTGCCGATCTTCTTGTGGTCGGTGGTCGTGAGCCAGTCCACCAGGATCGTGCCTGGCCGCCGCTCCCGCACCGGGGCGGCGGCAGCCTGCGCCGTGTCGGTCCCCATCCGTGCCCCCTCGCTCTCGGCTCATCGGGCCTGTCGTGCACATGGGTCTCTTGGGCGTGGGGGGGGGGGGGGGGCGGGGGGGGGGGGGGGGGGGGGGGGGGGGGGGCGCGCGGGGGGGCGGCGCGGCCGGGGGGGGGGGGGGGGCGGGCCGCGCCCCCCCCCCCCCGCCCCCGCCCCGCCCCCCCGCGCCCCCCCCCCCCCCCCCCCCCCCCCCCCCCCCCCCCCCCCCCCCCCCCCCCCC
>NZ_JBDJPF010000112.1:0-8322 GCF_054957865.1 Streptomyces xingningensis | reverse complement strand
AACTCGCCGCCGTGACCGCCGTCCTCCTCGCCCGCGCCACCGCCACCCCAACCGCGGAGACCGGCCTTCGCCACACCCCTGCCAACTGGCCCCAGGACACCCCGGGCTTCACCGCCCCGCACAGCTGGCAGGGCTGACCAGGCACCGGCACCCCCACTCGCGGGCCCCGGACGTGAACTCCACGTCCGGGGCCCGTTTTTGTTTCGCGCCCTTCCTCAACTTCCTCGCCTTCCGAACGGAGTTCTCATGCCGATCACTGTCCCGGCATCAACGGCACCGCTCCGCCCCGCGGATGAGCCACCGCGCCGCCGGCTGGTGGTCTTCCCGCACGCGGGCGCGGGCCCCGCCTCATACCGGGCCCTGCTGGCGCCACTGGCCACGGATGTGGAGGTCATCGGCGTCACCCTGCCCGGCCGGGAGCGCCGGGCGCAGGAGCCGCCGACGGCCGCGCTCCCCGAGCTGCTGGCGACCACGGCCCGGGACATCGCGGCGCTGGAGCCGCTGCCCACCGTCTACTTCGGGCACAGCATGGGCTCGCTGCTGGCCGTCCGGCTGGCGCATGCCCATCCGGCGGGCGTCGACGGGCTGATCGTCAGCGCCGGGCTGCCCGGCGGCCGCGCCCATCACACGCCGGAACGCCTGGCGGGCCGGCATGGCCTGAGCGAGCTGCTGGTACGGCACCGGCTGCCGTCGTGGTCGCTGGAGGCCCCGCACCGGCTGACGGCGGCCCAGCGGCTGCTGGTGCACGATCTGTCGCTCACCCGTGCGATTCTGACCAGCATGGCGGGCATCAGGCTGCGGGTGCCGATCACCGCGCTGGCGGGGCAGGACGACCGGATCGTCCCGGCCGCGACGCTGCCGCTGTGGCGGTCCTTCACCTCGGCGGCCTTCCGCACCCGGGAGGTGTCGGGCGGGCACTACTTCCCCTTCGTACCGGTGGGCCGCCGGGTGGTCCTCACCGAGATCCACCGGTCACTGACCGCCGCCGAGCGCCGACGTCGGAGCTTGCCAGTACGCGGAGGCCAACAGGTCGCAGGCGCTTGCCAGTAGGGCCAGCCGTTTCTCCTCCGGGTCCCCCTCGATGAGCTGGATCGCGTACACCCCGAAGTTCAGCGTCAGCAGCGCGCTGACGCACCTGACCCGACAGGCCACGGACGCGTCGGGCTCCGTGATGAGCGCCGCCAGCGCGGCCACCCGGTCCTTGAAGTCCTGGCCCACGCTCAGATCGCTGAGCGTGGCCTGGTTCGCCTGCAGAATGGTGAACAGCGGTGCGGCACTGGTGAAGATCAGGCTGCACCGGGCCAACAGCTCCTGTTTCACGGCGAGTTCGCCCGGCTGCTCCCGGCCCCAGGCGATCACTTCGTCCAGCTCTCTGCCGACGTCCTGGAACAGCCCGGCGAGGATGTCCTCCTTGGTCTTGAAGTGGTAGTAGAGGGCGGCCTTGGTGACACCCAGCTTGTCGGCGATCTCGCGCAGGGCTGTCTTCTCATACCCCTGCTCCAGGAAGAGCTCCAGGGCGATGTCCTGGATGCGCTGGCGGGTGTTGCTGCGGCGGGGTTGTGCACTGCTGCCCATCGGCTGTTCCCTTCGCTGGCGGCGGGTCCTCCGGACGCGTCCGGGGCCCCGGTTCTCTTGCCGGTCGGCAGGCGGGCAACCTAACCTACTTGACGCCCGGCAAGCATCGTTCTACGCTCTCCAGCGTACCTACTAGCTCGTCGGCAAGTAAGTAAATTGCGGAGGGGAATTCCGATGGTCACAGCGGAGATGGTCCTTGATGTCATCTGCGTCCACTCCTATATCGGCTATGCCCGCTTCGCGCGAGCGGTCGAGCGCCTCCGCGCTCAGGGAGTCGAGGTCGAAGCGGTCTTCCGGCCCTTCGAGCTGGCCCCGGGGGCGCCGGCCGACCCGCAACACCCGCAACCCCTGCTGACGGTGCTGGAGCAGGTATTCGGCCCGTCCGCCGTGGCCCAGACCGAACAGACCACCCGCCGGGCGGCCCAGGAGGGGCTGGAGCTGCACTACGAACGGGCCATCGCCTCCGGCACGTTCGAGGCCCACCGGCTGATCGCCCGCGCGGCGGCGCAGGGCAAGGCCGAGGCCATGGTGGAGCGGCTGTTCCGGGCCCACTTCACGGACGGTCTGCACATCGGCGACCCGGCCGTGTTCCGGCGGCTGGCCCAAGAGGCCGGGGTCGCGCTCCCGGACGGTTACGGCCCCGGGAGCGATGCGGCAGAAGCCGCGGAGCTCCGCGCGGAGCTGGACCGGGTGCGCGGCCTCGGCGTCACCGGAGTGCCGGTCTTCCTGATCGGCGAGCAGCGCGCCCGGACCGGCGCGCAGTCGGAGGAGGCCTTGTACCAGGCCTTGGAGCGGGCGGCCGGGGCGGCCTGACCCGCGACGATCCACCAGCCCACCAGACATCCAATGAGGAGAATCCCATGTCCGAAAGCCCCCTCCGGCTGGCCGTCGTCATCGGCAGCGTGCGCGAGGGCCGGTTCGGCCCCGTCGTCGCCAACTGGTTCGCCGGCGTGGCCAAGGAGCGCACCGACCTCGAGGTGGACCTGATCGACCTCGCCGAGATCAACCTCGGCCAGGCCGCACCCACCATGAACCCCTCCCCGGAGGTGGGCCAGGCGCTTGGCGAGATCATGCCACGCATGGACCGGGCCGACGCCTTCGTCGTGGTCACGCCCGAGTACAACCACAGCTTCCCCGCGGCCCTGAAGAACGTGATCGACTGGCACAACCCCCAATTCCACGCCAAGCCCGTCGCGTTCGTCTCCTACGGCGGTCTGGCCGGCGGCCTGCGCGCGGTCGAGCACCTGCGGGTGGTCTTCGCCGAGCTGCACGCCGTCACCACCCGTGACACGGTCAGCTTCCACAACGCCTGGGACCATTTCGACCAGGAGGGCAAGCTCAAGGAGCCGGCGGGCCCGACCACCGCCGCCAAGACCCTGCTGGACCAACTGACCTGGTGGGCCCGCGCATTGAAGGACGCCAAGGCCAAGCAGCCGTACGACAAGTAATCCGGACCGAGGGGATGGTGCGCGTCCGATGTCCCGACACCAGGCCGTCACAAGGGAATTGACGGCGGACGCGCCCATCCCCGCGGTCTTCTCCGGGCTGACCGTTCCGGTCAGGACCGCCGCCTCGCTGCTCGGCCTCGCCCCGGCCACGGTCGTACACCTCCTGGACCGAGGTGAATTGACCGCGGAGCAATGCGGGCAACAGCACGGGAGGCGGCGCGGGAGGCAGCGCGGGGAAAACTGCACGCACTATCGCCAGGTCACGCTGACCAGCATTTTTTCGTATCGACGACGCACCCGATAATTGCCCGGAAACACCGGTGCAGTTCTGACTGGCTCGAATGAGTGAAAGCCCGGAACCTCCCCGGAACCTCTCCATTAGGCCGGAGTTATTCAGAACGCTTTCTCAGTGGGGGCGCTACACGATCGAAAGGCTATAGACGTGCTCAAGAAGGTACTCGCCACGGCCGCCCTGACGGCATCCACGGTCGGCGGCGTCGCCGCTCCCGCGATGGCCATCGGCAACGACCACGATGTCGCCAACGCGAACGGTGCCAAGTCCGGTTACGGCAACACCAAGACCGGTGGCAAGGAAAGCCCGCAGATGAGCCTGATCCAGGGCACGCTCAACAAGCCGTGCATCGCCATCGGCAAGCTCCAGCTCCAGTCCGTGCTCGCGCTGA
The DNA here is from genome assembly GCF_054957865.1 of Streptomyces xingningensis. Lineage (NCBI taxonomy): Bacteria > Bacillati > Actinomycetota > Actinomycetes > Kitasatosporales > Streptomycetaceae > Streptomyces > Streptomyces xingningensis. Next base: position 4,616 of record NZ_JBDJPF010000112.1, on the reverse strand, counting down.
TCAACCTCGGCGTCCAGGACATTCCGATCCTGTCCTCCGAGCAGCAGCAGCAGTGCACCGACAACTCCACGATCGACAACGGGGACAACCCGCTGGCGCACCTGCTCAGCGAGATCCCGGTCCTGTCCGGCAACGGTTCGGGCAACGGCCGCTGACCGGCCGGCCAATCCACGGAATTCCCTCTGCAGCGGGTGTGCGGGCCCCGCTGCAGGGGGATTCCGTGTTTTCGGTGTGCTCGGATTTTTTTCTGGGTGGCCCGAAAGAATGAAGCCGGATAACCTCCGCGCGTTTTGACGGGTTAGGCAAGTAGCTCTCGTAACCAGTCCGTCGACCAAGAGCGAAGGAATCCTTGTGATCAAGAAGGTAGTGGCGATGGCCGCGCTGTCGGTCTCCGCAGTCGGCGGTGCAGCCGGTCCCGCGCTGGCGAGCGACAGTGACCACACCATCGCCAATGCGAACGGCGCGGCCCAGATGTATGGGAATACCTGGACCGGTGGCTATATGAGCCCGCAAATGGGCTTGATCAACGGCTCGTTCAACAAGCCGTGTATCGCCATCGGCAAGCTGAACGCCCAGTCCGTGCTCGGCCTCGTCAACATCGGCATCCAGGACATCCCGCTGCTCTCCTCGCAGCAACAGCAGCAGTGCACCGAGAACTCCACGATCAGCAACGGTGACAACCCGCTGTCGCACGTCCTGGACAACATCCCGATCCTGTCCTTCAACGGCGACGAAGACCGCTGATCCGTCCCTTCCGCCCAAGAGCCGCCCCCGGGAACCCCGGGGGCGGTTTTTCATGCCCTGAGTGCCCCGATATGTCATGAATTGAGGTGGCTGCACATAGGTGAAGGGGCTCTTTGTGCAGCGGAAATCGGGGGGTCGCGCGGTCGGGGCGGGTCAGGATCGGATGACCCCGGTTCGCTGGGCCGTATGCCGCGGTCGGGGATCTTCCCGACATTCACCTCACAGGGGGCCCGGCTGTGTCAGCCACTTCACCGCGCGCGGCGGCGCGCAGGATTCTCATCATCGTCGCGGTCGTCCAGTTTGTGGTCGGGGGCTGGTTCTCCTGGACCGCGTCCCGGGCGAAGCCGCACGATGTGCCGGTGGCCGTGGTGGACGCCAGGCTCGGCGACGCGCTGCGGGATGCCGCACCCGGCGCGTACCGGATCGAGCGGGTCGGCGATGCGGCCGAGGCCGACCGGAAGCTGCGGGACCGCGAGGTGTACGGAGCGCTCCTCACCGCCCCGAAGGGGGTGGAGCTGCACATCGCCTCGGCCGCATCGCCCGCCGTGGCGCAGCAACTGACCCAGCAGGCACAGCAGCTGGCGGGTGGCTCGCCGGTGGCCGTGACCGATCTGGTGCCGGCCGCCGAGGATGACGCGCATGGCTCCGGGATGGCCCTGGCCTTCCTGCCGTTGCTGCTCACCGCGGTGGTCGCGGGTCTGCTGTTCGTCCTTCTGGTGCGCGATCTGCGGGCCAGGCTCTTCGGTCTGGTCGGCTTCGCGGTGCTCTCGGGGCTGCTCAGCTCGCTGATGCTGACCCATATCAGCGGGGTGCTGCCGGGCGGCTATCTGGCGAACGCGGGCATTGTGGCGCTGCTGGAGCTGGCCGCGGCGGGGTTCATCACCGGCCTTGGCTCGCTGCTCGGAAAGCCCGGGATCCCGGTGGGCGCGGTGCTGATGTTCGTGGTGGGCAATCCGCTGTCCGGGATGGCGTCCGCGCCCGAGATGCTGCCCCAACCGCTGGGTGACATCGGCCAGTTGCTGCCCGCGGGTGCGGCGGCCACACTGTTCCGTTCGGCCGGGTCGTTCCATGGCGCGGGCGCCGGGGGACCGGTCCTGGTGCTGGTGGTCTGGGCGGTGCTGGGGCTGGGGCTGCTGATGCTCAGTGGTCGCCGGAAGGCGGCGCAGGCGTCGGTGGCCGCTCGGCCGGGTCGTCGTCCAGCGGCAGCAGCCCAGTAGTGGCGATGAGGTAGCCCAGCTGGGCCCGGCTGCGGCTGCCCAGTGCGGCGGACAGCCGGCTCACCCGCCCGGCCACGGTCCGGCGGCTGGTGCCCAGCCGCCGGGCGATCGCCTCGTCGGTGTGCCCGGCCACCAGCATCCGCATGATGGCGCGCTCCACCTCGTCGGTGATGTCCGGAGCCACGGTGCGCGAATGGGGGGTGACCAGGGGAGTGGCCCGCTCCCAGGCGTCCTCGAAGGTCCGGGTCAGGAAGGCCACCAGGCCGGGCTGCCGGATCTCCAGGACCGAGGCGTGCTCCTCGGCCCCCGGCAGGTACGCCACCTCGCGGTCGACGATGACCAGCCGGTCGACGAGCTGGTCCAGGGTGCGCACCTCGCCCCCGGCCGCGACGGTCCGGTCGATGTGCCGCAGGGTCGCTGCATGGGTCCGGGCCGAGTGCCGGTGGAGCGTGCGGTGCCGGACGCCGCGCAGCAGGTCGAGGTCCGCCGGGTCGCAGGCGAGACGGTCGTCCCCCGGCTCCACGGCCATCAGCTCGGTACGGCAGGAACGAAGGGCGTGGCCCAGTGTGGAGCCGATGACGCGCTCGCCGTGGATCTCCGTCACCCAGTCCTGGTGCTCGCGCTTGGCGGTGGTGTAGATCGCGTGGACCGGCTGGAAGGCGTCGCTGATCGACTGCAGCTGGAGCCGTTGGCGGGCCAGCGCGGCCTCGATGGGACGGACCAGCTCGGCCTCTGCCACCTCGGGCGCCACGGGCACCAGGACATCGGGGTCGTCCGGCGGGGGCACCAGCAGACCCTTGCGCAGCACACAGCGCGGGACCCCCTTGCGGGGGGTGCAACCCTTGGCCACGGCCTGCCGGTAGCGGGTCAGCCCCTCGCCGCACAGCGTGTCGACCCGGTCCGCCGGGTTCGGCCCGCAGTGGCAATTCCCGGAGTCCGGCCATGGCTGATCGTGCATACCTGCAATTATGCGACGGCCGGGCAGCAGACCCGTCGGCAGCCCGCTCAGCCCTCGTAGTAGACGGTGAGCACGGCCCCGTCGATCTCCACCCGCCGCCGGCCCCGGCCCTCGCCGCGCCGCAGTGCCGCGAGGCAGTCGCGGAACAGACCCATCTCCTCGTCGGTCAGCACGGCGGCCGCCAGGTCGAGCAGTTCGGACACGCTCCGATCGGTGAGCACTTCGGGCAGTTCGCCGGAGAGCAGCACCACGGACTCACCGGTGCTGCCCCGGACGACGGCATTGGACATGGAGCCACCACTGACAACGAGCACGACTTTCCCCCTGGCCTCGGGCAGACCCGAGACGATAGCCGGGGTGGCGGGGCGGTGCCCGGCGGGACGGGAATATTCCGCGGATCCGATCAGTCCGGGAACCGGATGGTCACGGCCTCGCGTCTCGGCCGTAATGAGCAGGCCGGGACGGCGGGTTGGCCGGTGTGGTCAGGCGTCCCCGGGGGCGCGGTCGAGGAGCGACTCGACCAGCGCGGCGACATGCCTGCGGTCCTCGGCGGACAGCCGCTGGACACTGGCGATCAACAGGTCCACCTCGGGATCGGGGCGCGGACTCTGCGGAGCCTCCGGGGCGGTGTAGAGGTGGATGCCACAGGCCTCGGCGGCGGCCCGGCGCACGGTGTCCAGCGGCATTTCGAGACCGCGGGCCAGCCCCTCGAGAGTGGCCGGCTGGGGCATCCGCACCAGCCGCTCCGCGGTGGCCAGGTGGTGCACGGTCGAGCGGGGGATGCCGCCCCGGCGCGCGACCTCTCCATAGGACCACCCTTGCCGGTCCAGTCGCTGTCTCATCATCTGCTGCAGTGCGTTGGCCACTGATGGTCGCTTCCTGCTCGGCTTGCTGATGGTCGGCTCGGGTGAACCGATTCTACGGGGGGTGTCGAGCGGAACCGCTTGCGCGGAGCGGCCGGCCGCCACTACTGTCCAATCTCGTTGGACAGCTCGTCCGATCGCATCGGACGCGGGTGGGGGGTCTGCCCGTTTCCGTCCGCGCGCCACCATCCCGGAGGGGGACCACCATGCTCGACCCACAGGAACTCGACGCCGAGTCGGCCGAACTGCTGCCCGGCCGTGAGGCGTTGGGGAGGCTGAAGTTCAGCTTCAGCCGGACCACGCACATCACCAAGCACGCGGCGCAGGTCCATGCGCACAACCACTCCTCGGCGGTCAACGAATGCTCGCCGGGCGCCGTCGCCCAGTCGCAGGCGACGCAGTCGATCAACCTCCACCAGTGACCGGCCCCACCCCACACCCAGAAAGGCACTGCCATGAGCATGAACGCCAACGAGCTGGACGCCGAGTCGGCCGAACTGCTGCCCGGCCGTGAGGCGTTGGGGAGGCTGAAGTTCAGCTTCAGCCGGACCACGCACATCACCAAGCACGTGGCACATGTGCACGCGCACAACTCCTCGCACGCGGTCAACATCGATTCCCCGTACGCCCAGGCCCAGTCCGAGGCGGCGCAGTCGATCGTCATCCAGCAGTAACCCACGCGGTCGGGGGGCCCGGGGCGGGGGGCGCCCGCCCCCCCCCCCCGGGGGGGGCCCCCCGGCGGGGGCCCCCCCGCGCCCCCGCGCCCCGCCCCGGCCGGCCGGCCGGACGGCCGGGCACCGCTGCCCTGGCACCCGCCCACGGCCGTGCCCGTCC
>NZ_JBDJPF010000111.1:0-9241 GCF_054957865.1 Streptomyces xingningensis | reverse complement strand
TACACCCGTCACACCAACCCCTCGCGGGTGGCGGGGGCGGGGTGGTGGGTTGTGGACCTTTGTTTGGGTGGGGGGTGGCGGGCGGGGGCTCGGGGGGCCGGGGCGTTGGTTTTGGGGGCCTGGGCCCGGGCGGGGCCCCCCGCGATCCACGGCGGGGGCCCGGGCCCTTGGTTGTGCACCCGCCGCGCCGGGCGCCCGGCTCAACCGGGCAGTCGCGGGCTGTCGCCGTGCCGCTCCGCCGGCGGCTCGTCGTCCCGGATGACCTCGCCCTGGATCACCACACCGTCGGGACGGTGCATGCGCGCCTGCTGGAAGGCATCGCCGAGGGTGCCCGGCGCGGGCCCGCCCGACCGGTTCAGCCGGCGCTCCACGCCCTTGCGCAGCAGGGCGCGGGTCGGCGGGAACAGGCACAACAGCCCCGCCACATCGGACAGCAGCCCCGGCACCATCAGCAACAGCCCGCCGAGCATGGCCAGGGCATTGCCACCGCCCTCCGACCCGCCCTCGGCCGTTGTTGTCCCACCGGCCGGGGTGCCACCGGCCTGGAGGGACTCCGTCAGCCGCCGCCAGGCCCGGCGGCCGGCCCGCTTGATCACATACGAGCCGAGCAGCACCCCGCCGGCCAGCAGCGCGAACACGGTGAGCCCGCCCGCCGCATCGCCCACCAGGATCAGCAGCCAGATCTCCAGAACCGCCCAGAGGGCCACGGCGAGCGGAAGGATCCTGCGCAGCTGGCCCCGCCCCGGCGGTCGGCTGTTCCCGGTCTGCTGCTGCGTTCCGAACGTCATGACTCAAGTGTGCCTGTACGACGACACTGCGGTTCCCCGGGGGACAACCCCCGGACCCCCGAACGGGCTTCCTCAGCCCCGGCCCAGCGCCTTGCCCACCTTGGCGACCCGGGAACCCACGCCCCAGGAGGTGACCCGCCACAGCGCCTCCGCCACGATGTCGCGGCTCATCTTGCTGTCCCCCAGCTCCCGCTCGACGAAGGTGATGGGCACCTCCACCACCTGGAACCCGGCCTTCACCGCGCGCCAGGCGAGGTCGACCTGGAAGCAGTAGCCCTGGGAGGCCACCTCCTGCATGCCCAGCCCCTCCAGGGTCTCGCGCCGGAAGGCGCGGTAGCCGCCGGTGATGTCACGCATGGGCATGTCGAGCATCAGCCGGGAGTAGGTGGAGCCGCCGCGGGAGAGGATCTCGCGGTACTTCGGCCAGTTCACCACCCGCCCGCCGGGCACCCAGCGGGAGCCCAGCACCAGATCGGCCCCCTTGAGCGCGGTGAGCAGCCGGGGAAGTTCTTCCGGCTGGTGGGAGCCGTCGGCGTCCATCTCCACCAGCACGCCGTAGTCGTTGTCCAGGCCCCAGCGGAAGCCGGCCAGATAGGCGGCGCCGAGGCCCTCCTTGCCCTTGCGGTGCAGCACCTTGACGTGGTCGTCCTCGGCCGCCAGCTCGTCCGCGAGCTTTCCGGTGCCGTCGGGGCTGTTGTCGTCCGCGACGAGGATGTGCGCCTCCGGTACGGCAGCCCGCACCCGGGCGACGATGGGCCCGATGTTCTCCGCCTCGTTGTAGGTCGGAATGATCACCAAGGTCGTGCCGAGCGGACCGTGTCTCCGCTGACCACCGTCGTTCACTTAATCCCCTTCGTCTCCATACGCCCCCGGCGGCCCATGATGATCGCGGCCGCACAGGACAGAAGACCCACGATAGCGAGCGCCCATTCGGGAGCCGCACCCACTCGGTCGGCGACGGTGGTCCCGTCCCGCAGTGGAACACGGGCATTGAGGACTTCCCGGGTGAACTCCGGTGCCCGCTGCTCGACTTTGCCGTCCGGACCGACGACGGCGCTGATGCCGCTGGTCGCCGCGGTGATCACGGCACGGCCGTGCTCGACGGCCCGCAGCCGGGACATGGCGAGCTGCTGCTCGGGCTGGTCGGTCCGGCCGAAGGTGGCGTTGTTCGTCTGGACGACCAGCACCCGGGCACCGGCCCGGACGGTCTCGTGCACGATCTCGTCATAGGCGACCTCGAAGCAGATGACATCACCGAGCCGGGCGGGGCCCACCTGCATCACCCCGGTGTGATCGCCGGGGTAGAAGTCGCGGGGCACCCGCTGAAGCCGCGAGATGACCTTGCTGAGCTGCTCGCGGAAGGGAACGTACTCGCCGAACGGAACCGGATGCTGCTTGGTGTAGGAGGCTCCGGGACCGGTTCGGGGATCCCAGACGATGCCCTCGTTGAAGACATAGCCCGGCTTGGTGGGGTGGTCGACGAGCGCCCCGACGAGGACGGGGACGCCGACCGCCTTGACGGCCTGCTCGATCCGGGCGTACGCCTCCCGGTCCTGGTACGGGTCCAGGTCGGAGGCGTTCTCCGGCCAGATGACGAGGTCGGGTTTGGGCTTCCGGCCCGCCTTGATGTCCCTGGCCAGGTCGAGGGTGGCGTTGACATGGTTGTTGAGGATCATCATGGGGCGGCCGAGGAAGTCCATGCCCGGCTTCTGGACGTCGCCCTGCACCACGGCGATGTTCACGGTGTCGTCGGCCTTGGTCGGCACCGGCACCGCATACCCGGCGCAGAGCACGGCCACCGCCAGCGCCACCACCCCGGCCGGCGGCAGCACGGCAGCCATCCGCCACCCCCCGGCACGCAGCCGCGCCAGCCCCAGCACGGCGCAGGCGAGCAGCGATCCAGCGAGGGCCACCGCGAAGGTGACCAGCGGGGCGCCGCCGAGCGCCGCGAGCGGCGTGACCGGCGAGGCGGTGTTCGCGAAGGCCAGCCGCCCCCAGGGGAAGCCGCCGAACGGGACCCGGTCCCTGGCCCATTCCTGGGCCACCCACAGACACCCCGCCCACAATGGCCACCCGCGCAGCCGCGAGGTGCGCGCCAGCCCGGCGCCCAGCGCGGCGACGAACAGCGACTCCGCGACGGACAGCCCGAACACCACGTCATAGCCGACGACATTCAGCCAGCGCAGCAGCAGGAAGAAGAACGGCAGCCCGAGGACAAAGCCCGTCCAGGCCCCCTGGCGGGCCGTGCGGCCATGGGTCAGCAGGCCGAGCACGGCGACCGCCAGGACCGACAGCGGCCACAGGTCGTACGGCGGGAAGGCGAACGCCAGCACCACCCCGCTGACGGCGGCGGCGCCGGTGCGCGGCGCCTCCCGGCGGGCCAGTGCGGCAAGCCGCCGGGCCCGGCCCGGGCGCGCCGTGACCTGCGGGGACGCGGCAGCGGCCGGCGGCCCGGCGGATGGTGCGTCCGGCCGGCCGGCTGCCTGGTCGCCGGGAGTCTCGGCGCTGGTGTGGGAACCCGAGGGCACGGTCGGGGCCTTCCTGCAGGTCGTGCGGTGGTAGAGGCGACCGTACCCCGAGGGTGGCGGCAAGCGCTGCCGGGGTGCAAGAAGTGCGCAAGGGAAAAACCCGGGCGGAAGGAGAGCATGCCGGAAGGAAAAGCATGGACTGCGGGTGGGGCGCGGTGTCCTTCGGGCCGGCCTGGCAACCGCTGGCTGCGGTGGCCATGGAGCCGTTGTCTACTGAACGTCCGGGCCCCACCCGGGTCGCACCTGCCGACCCGGTGGAACCGCCCTCGCCCCCGTGCGCTGGACCTGGCTCCCAGTGGCGGCGCTCCGATCCCGGCTCACCGCCCCATGGCCCAGCGGCGTTCGACGACTGCGTGGAGATTCTCCGGTCGGACGTCCTGTGGTGGACTCGGCCGAACCTACCGGCCGCCGCCCGCATCCTGTCAACAGCCGCTTGACCTGCGTCGTTGCCTTAAATCAGCAGGTCAGTACGGAGAGGGCGGACAAAGGCGACAGGCCGAGGGGACGTCGTTCGGCGGTACGCGGCGCCCTCCTGTCACTCGTTCGGCCTTGAGTGGACCGTACGCCCGGCCACCACCGTGCGGACGCAGACGGGCAGTTGGGCTCCCGGCGTCAGGTCCGGCAGGCCCGGCGTCCCCGAGCGCGGGTCCGTGGACCAGTTGGCCACCCGGGTGTCCGGCACCTGCACCACCAGATCCCCGGCCTCCCACACCGCGTAGTCGGCCGGCGCCCCCGGCACCAGGACGCCCGCGTCGTCCCGGCCGATCGCCCGCCACCCGCCCCGGGTGTGCGCGGTGAACGCCGCCCGCACCGAGACCCGGTGCTCGGGCGTGCGGTGGAAGGCGGCGGCCCGGACGGTACCCCACGGATCGAGCGGGGTGACCGGGCTGTCGGACCCGAGGGCCAGTGGCACGCCCGCGCGCAGCAGGGCCGCGTACGGGTTGAGGGTACGGGCCCGCACGCGGCCCAGCCGCCAGGCATACATCGCCTCGTCCCCGCCCCAGGCCGCGTCGAAGGCGGGCTGGACGGAGGCCGTCAGGGCGAACTCGGCGAAGGCCGCGATGTGCTCGGGGGTGAGCATCTCGGCGTGCTCGACCCGGTGCCGGGCGGCCCGCACCCGGGCCGGGCCCAGCTTGTCCGCCGCCGCGCGTACGCCCTCGACGACGGCGGTGAGCGCGGCATCGCCGATGGCGTGGAAGCCCGCCTGGATGCCCGCCTCGGTGCAGGCGGCGACGTGGGCGGCGATGGCGGCCGCGTCCAGGTGCGCCGTGCCGGTGTGCGGGGCGTCGGCATAGGGGTCGTGCAGGCAGGCGGTGTGCGAGCCGAGCGAGCCGTCCACGAAGAGGTCGCCCGCCGCACCGACCGCACCGAGTTCCCGCACCCGCTCCGCGCCCTTCGCGGAAGTGATGGCCTCGGCCCAGTAGCCGACGACCCGGGGTCCGGGCTCCTCGGCGGCCAGCCGCAACAGGCCGGTGAGGTCGTCGGCGCCGGAGATCTGCGGCCCGGCGCACTCATGGACGGAGCCGATGCCCAGCGAGGCCGCGCGGGCCAGCGCGGCGCGCTGCGCCTCGGTGCGCTGCGCGGGTGTGACGCCCTCGTGCGCAACGGCGCGCACGGCGTGGTGGGCAGCGTCGGTGAGCGGCCCGTCGGGGGTGTATCCGGGCAGCTCACCGAGGCCGGGGACAAGGTCGAGCAGGGCCGTGCTGAGCACCGCGGAGTGGACGTCGGCGCGGGTGAGGTAGAGCGGCCGGCCGCCGGTGGCCTCGTCGAGTTCGGCCCGGGACGGCGGGCGCTGCTCGGGCCAGGCGGTGGCGTCCCAGCCGTGGCCGGTCAGCACCCGGTCGGCGGGCCGGGCGGCGGCGTGCGCGCGGATGCGGCCGAGGGCCTCGGCCAGGCTGGGGATGCCGGTGAGGTCGAGGCCGGTGAGCGCGAGGCCGGTGGCGGTGGTGTGCACATGCGCATCGGTGAACGCGGGGGTGACAAGGGCGCCGTCGAGGTCGACGACCTCGTCCACGCCGTCCGCGAAGGAGTCGGCCGCGCCTTCGGAGCCGACCCAGGCGACGCTGCCGCGCTCGACGACCATCGCGGTGGCGAAGGGGTCGGCGGGGGTGTGGACATTGCCGCCGCGCAGCAGCACGGTCTTGTCCGGGTGCTCGTTCATGGGCCCAGTCTGGCGCGTATCACCCGCGGCCGGGCAGCTGGGGGTGGGTTCTCCCGCACCGCCTACCCCACCCGCGGCGGGCGCGCCTCGTACGGGGTGGACAGCACGATGGTGGTCCGGGTGGACACCCCCGCCAACGACCGGATCCGGGCCAGCAGATGCTCCAGTTCCAGCGGTGTCGCCACCCGCACCTTGAGGATGTAGTTCTCGTCGCCGGCCACGCTGTGGCACGCCTCGATCTCGGGGATCCCGGCGAGCCGGTCCGCGATGTCGTCGGGGGCGCTGGGGTCGAACGGCTTCACCGAGATGAACGCGGTCAGCGGCAGCCCGACCGCCTCCGGGTCGACGACCGCCGCATAGCCGCGGATGACACCGCGCTGTTCGAGCCGGCGCACGCGCTGGTGCACCGCCGACGTCGACAGGCCAGTCGCCTTGCCCAGGTCGGTGTAGCTCATCCGCCCGTCCTTGACGAGCAGTTCCACGATCTCTCTGTCCAGCTCCTCCACGCGGATCAACCTACTGGGTCCGCGCGGACCCGGCACAGTCGGCGCCCCCACAGGCGCACCGGGCGCGTGATGAACGCCACACACATGCACCCGTGTCCCCCCGGGCGGGGCGATTACCCGACCGTGCGCGAGGGAAGTGCTTGCTGTGGCCAGGGCCGGGATTCACGCCTGGCCGGTCCATCCGAGGGGGAGAACACCATGCCCAGCCTGGAACGCCTCGAAATCGACGGCGACAGCAGCCTGTACGGGACCGACGAGATGGCTGAGACCGCCGTGATGTTCCGGGTGACCTGCCCGGACTGTGCTCGCCCGATCGCGCTCCTCGCCGACGAGGGGGAGCTCCCGGAGCACGCGCTGTGCCCGTCGCCGTGGAACCCCTTCGGGCTCACGGTCTGCCCGGGATCGGGGTGCGCCGTCGAGGAGGCCGATCCGGTCGATGAGTCGCTCGCCGCCCGGGAGCTGGACACGGCGCTGCTGCTGAACCTGCCCGAGAGCCTGGACTGGCGGACCCAGCCGTTCTCGCACATCGGCGGGCCGGGCTCGCACCCGCAGCGGGTGCCGGTGATGCGCCGCCCGTCCTGACGTCTCCGGGGCCCCGTAAACGTATGGGGCCCCTTGGCATGTCACCTGTTACATTCGGGGCTACTGCCGTGCCATCCCGAGGAGTTGACATGCCTGAGCCGCTGCCGCCGCTGCACTGTCCGCGGTGCGGGACCCTGGCCGGGGACCTGTCCGGGTGCGCCGTCTGCCGTGCGGAAGGCATCGGCGCCAACCCGGTACCGCCGCTCGCCGACCTGTCCGGGCTGTCACCGGCCGGCCACCCGGGCGGCCCCTGGGGCTGGCCCTCCGCCCTCCCCGTCCCCGGCCCGCCGGTCACTCTGGGGGAGGGCGCCACCCCCAACATCGCGGTCTCGCTGGGCAGTTCGTCCGACGGTGAGCTGTGGGTGAAGTACGAGGGCGTCAACCCCACCGGCTCCCACAAGGACCGGGCCATGTCCGTCGGGGTGGCGGCGGCACTGGCCGTCGGCGCGGACACCGTGGCCGCGGCCTCCTCCGGCAACGCCGCCTCGGCCGCCGCCGCGTACGCCGCCCGGGCCGGGCTGCGCTGCGTGGTGTTCACCACGGACCAGGTGCCCGCGCCGCTGTGCGCGCAGATCGACGCGCTGGGCGCGGTACGGGTGGTACGGGACGGCATGACCGCCCGGAACGCGGCGATGCGCCAGGCCGTGGAACGATTCGGCTGGTACCCGCTGACCAGCTTCGCCTCCCCCTCGCCGGGCGGCAACGGCTACGCCAACGAGGGCTATAAATCGGTCGCTTACGAGATCGCCCGGGACTTCGGCGACCGGGCCGACGCCGTGGTGGTGCCGGCCAGCCGTGCCGACCTGCTCTCCGGCATCGGCCGCGGCTTCCGCGAGTTGCGGGCAGCGGGGCTGATGGACCGTACGCCCCGGCTGATCGCCGCCGAGGCCGCGGCCGCGGCGCCGTTCACGGCCGCGCTGTCCCACCCGCAACGGGCAGCGCAGGAGCGTACGTCCATCGTCCACCGGAGCTCCCCCGCCTTCTCCCTGGGCGAGCAGACCCCCGCCTGGCAGGGGCTCGACGCCCTGTGGCAGTCGGACGGCTCCGCGATCGCCGTCCCCACCGACGAGTTCATGGCGGAATACCGTTCCCTGGGCGCCCAGGGCCTGTTCCTCGAGCCGTCCTCGGCGGTGGGCGTCGCCGCCGCCCGTCGCTGGGCGGGCGAACACGGCGGACTGGTCGTCGCCATCGGCACGGCGACGGGGCTCAAGGACATCGCGCGCGTCGGCTCCGCCGGGGCCGCGACCGACCGGGTCCCGGAACTGGCGAAGCTGACGCACTGATCACCGGCGGGACTTCACTGGTGCGACTCGGGACCCGCCAGCTGCCGGGCGACGACCATGCGCTGGATCTGGTTGGTCCCCTCGACGATCTGCAGCACCTTGGCCTCGCGCATATAGCGCTCGGCCGGGAAGTCCGCCGTGTAGCCGTAGCCGCCCATGAGTTGGACGGCATCGGTGGTCACCCGCATGGCAGCGTCCGTGCAGAACAGCTTCGCCATGGCCGCCTGCTTGACGAACGGCAGCCCCTGGTCGCGCAGTTGGGCCGCGGCCAGGTACAGGGAGCGGCCCGCCTCGATCTGGGTGGCCAGGTCCGCGAGCATAAAGCGCAGGCCCTGGAAGTCGGCGAGCGGCCGCCCGAACTGCCGCCGTTCGGTGACGTATCCCAGCGCCTCGTCCAGTGCCGCCTGCGCCACCCCGATCGCACAGGCGGCGATCCCCAGCCGCCCGGAGTCGAGCGCGGAGAGTGCGATGGCGAACCCCTGTCCCTCTTCCCCGATCCGGCGCGCGTCCGGCACCTGGACCCCGTCGAAGTGCACCTGCGCGGTGGGCGACCCCTTCATGCCCATCTTCCGCTCGGGCGCGGCGGCGGACAGGCCGGGTGCGTCCCCGGGCACCAGGAACGCGGTGATGCCGTGCGCGCCCTCACCGCCGGTGCGCGCCAGCACGGTGTAGAAGTCCGCGATCCCGCCATGGGTGATCCAGGCCTTGGTCCCCTCAAGGGTCCATACGTCCCCGTCGCGCGTCGCCCTCGTCCGCAGCGAGGCCGCGTCCGACCCGGACGACGGCTCCGACAGGCAGTACGCCCCCAGCAGCCCGCCGCCCAGCATCGCGGGCAGCCGCTCCGCCTGCTGTTCCTTGGTGCCATAGCCCGCGAGCGCATGGCAGGAGAGGGTGTGCACGCTCACCCCGAGCCCCACCGTGAGCCGCGCGGCGGCCAGTTCCTCCAGCACCTGGAGGTACACCTGGTACGGCTGGCCGCCGCCCCCGAACTCCTCGGCATACGGCAGCGCCAGCAGCCCCGATGCCGACAGCAGCCGGAATACCTCCCGGGGGAAGTGACCGGCGGCCTCCTCCTCGGCGGCATTCGGCCTGATCTCCCGCGCCACGAGATCGCGTACCAGCGCGATCAGATCGCGGGCCTCCTCCGTGGGCAGCTGTCGCTCCACCGGCTGTGGGCCATGCTCGGTCATGTCGGCGGCTCTCCTCCCTGTCGGGCCTGCGGCGGCGGCCGCCAAGGGTGTCGGCGCCGTCACCGGTACTACCCAGCCGATGGTCCCTGGCCGGGTCTCGGAACAGGTTGACCTGCGGCTGTGGCGCTTGGAGTATGCCCGATCGGAGGGCGTACGTCACGGGTTGACAGATCTTGGGAAAACCCCAACGAACAAGGCGGCGG
>NZ_JBDJPF010000110.1:0-9781 GCF_054957865.1 Streptomyces xingningensis | reverse complement strand
TCGATACACGCGTGAAACGGGTTTCCGGCGCGATAAAATGCGTCAGCATCTGCGGAGTCCTTGCTCCTTGCGGGTGCAGACCCCCGGGCCGGTGTCGTTACCACTGCCCGGGGGTCGCCTCGCTTACGGCACGAGGCAACCCGATGCGGGCAACGTAACCCGGCTGTGCGGCAACGTCGGCACGCTTTCGCAGCGCAACACCCGTAAGAGTTAACGTGAGTTAGTGGACCTCCCGAAGATGGATCCCCATGACCACGATCCACGTCTCGGCGGCTTCACGGTCACCTGACCCGAAGGCCGCGTAGTACAGCGCCTTGATGCGCCGGCACTCCTGGCAGTGCGGCTTATCCCAAGGGGAGTTGGCGTCTCCGACCGTCATACCAGGCCGCCCCGCCGACTCCGCGCGTTGACCGCCGCCACATCCGCACTCAACGGCTCACGCCGCACGGCGCGATACGCGCGGAGCGCGGCGGCGATGACCTGGGCCTCGTCCTCGCGAAGCGGGTCGAGGATCGAGACATACGCCTGTCCGTACATCGGCGGCTCCGAGATCACCTGGACCGTAAAGCCGTGCGACCTGAGTGCGTCGTGCAGCTCAACTGCCGTACGGGCAGCCGCCCGTCGAAGCTCGGACACACTGGGGGTTCTGGGCATGGGTGGACACCTCGGGTCGGTCTCGTTCACTCCGCTTCCGGTTTCCAGCGTGGACGCGTAGCGCTACGCTCACCAGGGGTAACGGTTTGTGGAGCGCTACGCGAAAACGGGAGCAACGGTGCCTGCACCAAAGGACCTTGACTCGTCGGTATCCCTGGTGGCCCTGTACGGCAAGAAGGTGCGCAAACTGCGTATCCGTGCCGGCTGGACACAGCGGGAACTGGGCGCAAAGGCCCATGTGACCCACAGCAGAATTGCCCAGTTCGAGCTCGGCAACGAGATCCCCGACGAGGCCACCTCCGGTCTGTTGGACAAAGTCCTCAACGCTGACGGCGATCTGTCCGACCTCTGGGAGCATCTGGAGAGGGGGCCGTTCCATGACTCGGCGCGAAAGGACTGGGCGGGGAGGTTCATCGATTACGAAGCCAAGGCCATTGCCATGCACAAGTACTTGGCGCACTCCATCCCCGGCCTTCTGCAAACCGAGAGATACGCCCGCGAGGTTATGAGCATCGGGCAGCCTTGGTGCACCGAAGAAGAGGTCGAGAAACAGGTAGCGGGACGCTTGGGGCGACAGATCATCCTCAGTCGAGACACTCCTCCTCTCCTATGGGCCGTACTCGATGAGGCAGTTGTACGACGCCCAGTCGGCGGACCAGCAGCTATGCGCGAGCAGTTGGCGCACGTCGTCGAGTCGGCCAAATCACCCAACATCGAAGTGCAGGTCCTGCCGTTCGCAGCCGGTGGGCATGCAGCCATGGGTGGGTCTGTGACACTGCTGTCCTTTGAACGCGGGCCGGACGTGGCATATCTCGAAGGCGGCGCCTTCGGGAAGGTCGTGAGGGATACGGAGTCCGTGGTCCAGCATTCTCATCGGTACGACCTCGTGCACGCAGCCGCCCTACCGCCGAACGCCTCGATTTCCTTTCTTGAACAAGTGATGGAGGAACTCCGCACATGAAGGATCCGAGCACCCTAAGGTGGCGTAAATCGAAGCACAGTGATCAAGGCGGCGAAGACTGCTTGGAGATATCCGGCGACATACCCGGCGCCGTACCCATACGCGACAGCAAGCGCATACACGCCACCCCCCTGATGCTCTCGCCCCGCGCATGGCACGCCTTCACCAAGGCCCTTGCCAACGGCGGCCTCCAGTAAAAGGAGAACGGCCAATGGCGTCTACGGGACCTGCGCGGTGGCGAAGAGTGTGCCCGGATTGCCTGCCCCGGGTCCTTCCAGGACATACGCGTCGACCGCACTGAACCCATGCCGCTTCAAAAGATCCGCCCATACCTCGGGCGGATAGCACCAGCGGTCATCTCCCGCCCACCAGGACCCTCCCCGCCCTGAGCGAGCCCGGGCTCTACCTGTCGAACGTGACATCGCTGGAGGGCGGACGAGGCAGGGTATCCGAATTCCAGTACACCGATTCCGAGCTCCGCGAGCTGGAACTCTCCAATGTCCACCTGATGGACGGACGCATCACAGGCATGCGGTCCCAGCGCACACGGCTCCATGAAGTGCGCGTCGACTCCGTGGAGTTCTCGAACTGTGAACTGTCCGCACTGCACTGGGCGGACAGCAAGCTATCCCGCGTTGCCTTCCTCAACTGCAGACTCATGGGAGCCGTGTTCGAGAACAGCACGCTCGACAACGTTCTCTTCGAGAACTGCCGATTCGACTACTGCACGTTCGACCGGAGCCGTGCCGCCGGATCTGTCATCTTCAGCAAGTGCGTCATGCGCGAGGCCACATTCAAGGCATCCGACCTCAGCTCAGCGCTCTTCGAGGAATGCGACCTGCAATGGGCCGAGTTCGCCACCGGAAAGTACTGGAACTGCGATCTGCGGGGCAATGACCTATCCACCGTGCGTGGCGTGGGGCTGCTCCAGGGTGTCATCATCGACCGCACGCAGACCGTTCAGCTGGCCAAGGCCCTCACGGCCGAGCTGGGCGTCACCTACGGCGAAGACCTTGACGAAGAGTGAGCCCTGCGGGCAGTCACCCGCCCCCTGCTGCACCGTGCGGGCGGCGGACCTCCCGAAGACGGATCCCCATGGCCACGACCCACGTCTCGGCGGCTTCATCCATAACGGGGGCCACCTGCAGTGTTCGGGTGCTCAGCCGAGCCCCTCCACGACTCGCACATCCCGCTCCGCACCGCCGTCCAGCACCGCGACAGCCCGCTGGTAGTCCTCTTTCGGCACCTGGTGCACACCCTGACCGGCCTGCGGTCCGACGAAGTGACTAGGGTGGCGGTCATGGGACACGCGCGTTCAAAAGGGCCGAGGGGCTTCCGGTAGCCCGCCAGGAGATACCTGGCGGCCTGTCACCCCATGGAGCACCGTGGCCCGCACCGCCCATCACTTCCCTTCCGCGCACGGCACGAAGGCACCGCGAGGCGCCTGGCACGCCGTCGTCGTCCACGACCTCCGGTACAGCCACCAGGCCCTGTCGGAGGCCGCGCGGGAGGCCCGCAGCCCCCGGCCCCTGGCCGTCCGCCGTACGGCGGAGGTCTACCTCTTCCCCCGTCACAACCGCGACCGCACCGTGGCCCGCTGGGCGAACACGGAAGAACGCCGCGCCCGCCAACGCCTCCGCGCACGGACACACACGCTCCGCCGCCTGCTGAACACAACGGCGGGACCGCTGGCACTGGGGGCGGCAGAAACGGTGGACATCCCGCCGGCCCGCCACCGCCACGGCGCGCTGTGGCTGGCGTGACGAGCCTCTGGGGCGCCCCCGCGGTGGCGCCTACCGGAGTGCCACTTCCGCTCCGCGCGCGGCTGCGGGTCGCCTGTGGCTGGTCACGCAGTCCCCCGCGCCCCTGACGGGGCGCACCCGACGTACCCGTTTGCGGGCAAGCGTTCCTCTGAGGCGTCTGGTGCTGCCTTGGCGAGGGTGAACAGGCCGGGCTCGGGTTCGGTGAGGATGCCGCGGGTCACCAGGCGCGTTTCAGCTTGGCCCGGATGTTTTCGGTGTGCCGTGGCTCGCGGCCGAGGCCAAGCGCCCGGGAGACCTCCCCGGGGCGGAGTCCTTCTCCGGCCTGCTCGAAGAGCGCCAGGGTCTCGCGGTATCCGGCGGGCAGCGGCTCGGGTGGTACGGATGACGTCCATAGCGGCGATGCTGCCAGCAGCCTCTGACAACGGGCACACCGATGTGGGTCGGTGTGGTCCCGACCAGTCGGGCAGGAAGCCCGGCGGATGAGGATCACGCATGACCGGAGTAACCGGGGCCATGCAGACTGCCGTTGAACAGTCCGTGGACAGTGCGGAGGCCAAGGACGAGAGGTGTCGGGCTGGACCGGCAGCCAGCGGACGAGCTGGTGGCTCAGGCCAGGGCCACGAGGCAGCCGGGGAACGGAGGCCGTGCCCCGACAACTCAGCCGACCTGACCATTCTCAAGTTCAAGTTCCACGCTGGTCGGGCCTACTCGAATCCGTTTGACTCGACTCAGGCTCTCGATCAGCTTGCGGAAGACAGACTTCCGGGAGCAAGCCGGACACGTAACAGACGCTGTGAAGCTGAACCGCCGGGCATCCGTGGTGACGCACTGAAGTTCGACCTGGTAGTCAACGACCTCGTGGCACCGCGAGCAGGGCAGCCCATGAAGCTCCAAAGGAACCCGGTGGCTGATCATCCGGGTCATAGCCCCGCAGCTGCGGCAAAAGCTAACCCCCACGCCTCTGGTCGTCCACCCGTCACGACGTGCATTGACTCCGACTTCTCGGACATCGACGTAGAAATCCCGACCTGCAGGCCCTCCGCTATATCGACAACCGTCGCACGGATACTCGCAGTAGAACTCGATGGTTCCAGTGGACATGAACGAACCTCCGCCTTCCACCTGCCAAGGGGCAACAGTTTAGAGAGGCGGAAGCACCATGCGGGCTGACGCAGGATGAGCCCTACGGGCAGTCACCCGCCCCCTGCTGCACCGTGCGGGCGGCGGACCTCCCGAAGACGGATCCCCATGGCCACGACCCACGTCTCGGCGGCTTCATCCATAACGGGGGCCACCTGCAGTGTTCGGGTGCTCAGCCGAGCCCCTCCACGACTCGCACATCCCGCTCCGCACCGCCGTCCAGCACCGCGACAGCCCGCTGGTAGTCCTCGCTTTCGTATGCCGCGACCGCGGCATCGTAGCTGGGGAACTCGACCAGAACCGTGCGCTCGGATATCCCCGACTCGAACGCGGTCACCCGGCCGCCCCGGGCCAGAATCCGGCCGCCGGCTGCTTCCAGTGCGGGCTTCGCCAGCTTCCCGTACACGGCGAGCTTTTCCGGGTCGCGCACCGACCGGTATGTGCCGACCAGATATCCCTTGGCCATGCTGATCACTCCTTGCCCTCTGTCGTCAGCTCGAACGTAGCCAGGCTGTCCGCATCTGAGAAATGCCTTGTGCGCTCGGACTATGCTCCACAGTTATGGATGTCGAGCTGCGTCACCTGCGTGCGTTCGTCGAGGTGGCTCGGCGACAGTCGTTCACCCGTGCGGCTGACCAACTGGCCATCACTCAGCCGGCGTTGACCCGCACCATTCAGCAGTTGGAGACCTCGCTGCAGGTGCGGTTGTTCAACCGGAGCTCCCGGCACGTGGAGCTCACCAACGTGGGCAGCTCCTTTCTCGCACAGGTGGAACGGGTGCTCAACGAGCTGGACCGGGCAATGACCGCATTGCGGGAGCAGGTCAGCATCCGGCTGGGATTCAGCTGGCTGATGCCGGACCCGTGGGCACAGCGCACCATCAGCGAGTACGAGCGGATCTCAGGGAGCACGGTGAACCTGGTGCGCACCGACGATCCGATCCAGGCCCTGCAACGTCATGCAATCGATGTCGCCCTGGTGCGCGGCGGTGTGCGCACGTCCACGGCGGTCAAGGTGGTGCACCTGTTCAATGAGCCTCGGGTGGCGATCGCCTGTGCCGCCGGGTCCGAAGTGAGCCGACTCGACGAGGTGGACTGGCGGGACGTTCCCCGATGGCCACTTGTGGTGAATGTGGTCAGCGGCGCGACCGGCCATTGGTCCTGGGCCCCCGGCGAGGGTCCACAAGAGGTGATCGAGACGACCAACTACGACGAGTGGGTGGAGTCGGTGGCCGCCAATCGCGGCATCGGGGTGGCACCGGCAGTGGGGGTGCGCCGGATCAACCACCCTGGGGTGACCTTTGTGCCGCTGGTCAACGCGCCTCCGGTCCCGGTGGAACTCGCCTACCTGCCGCACCTGCAGGAGCTCTTGCTGCGCCGGTTCATCGATGTGGCGATCGCCGCAGTGGACCGCTGA
Source organism: Streptomyces xingningensis (assembly GCF_054957865.1). NCBI lineage: Bacteria > Bacillati > Actinomycetota > Actinomycetes > Kitasatosporales > Streptomycetaceae > Streptomyces > Streptomyces xingningensis. Next base: position 3,847 of record NZ_JBDJPF010000110.1, on the reverse strand, counting down.
CAGACCCCGCTCACCTCGAACTATGCCTGTCGGATATCGGCGTTCCAAGACGGGCATTACCCAACACCGCGCGGGAACCCTAGCGTCGCTCACGGGCCAGGCCGCTCTACAGGGTCTATGGGGAAAGAGACGTGACGTGATGGAGGACCATGCACCGCACTGCGCCGTGGCGGTCAACGCGCCGGAACCGACGGAGCCAGTTGCACCTGCGCATGCCCGGGCCGGAAACAGCGGGCCGGCCGGGAAGTTGCGGGTGTTCGCGGTGTATGCCGGCGCCGCACTGGGGCCGCTGGGCGGCGGCGTGGTGGCGCCGATGCTGCCGCAGATCGCCGACTCGCTCCACGCCTCGACGAGCGCCACCACACTGTCGGTAACCGTCTACTTCGTACCGTTCGCTCTCGTGCAACTGGTGTCCGGGACGGCGGGCGAGCGGTGGGGCCGCCGGCGCACCGTGCTGGTTGCCTACCTGGTCTACCTGATCGCCTCGCTGCTCGGCGCCCTCGCACCGAACATCGCGCTGCTACTGCTGGTACGGGCGGTGATGGGCACCGCCAATGCGTTTATCTCGCCGCTGCTGCTGTCCGGGCTGGCCGACATGGTTCCACCGCGCCGACTGAGCCGAGCCGTAGGGCTGTTGGCCAGTTGCCAGGCCGCCGGCCAGTCGCTTGCGCCGCTGCTCGGCGGGGTGGCCGCGACAGCGAACTGGCGCTGGGCGTTCGTCGGTGTCGCCGCCGCGGCCGGGCTGCTCGCGCTGGCACCCCCACCCGGCGGTACCCGGCCGGGCGCGCAGGCTCCGCGCCTGAGCACCCTGGTGAACCCGCGCATGGGGCTGCTGTCGGTGGCCGCGTTCGTCAGCTACTTCGGCGCGGCCGGGCTGCCGTTCCTGGTCTCCCTGCACGCCGAAGAGCATCTCGGCATCCGTCCCGACCTCACCGGGGTCGCGCTGCTGGGCTTCGGCCTGACCGGGTTGCTGCTGGGCGCGAGCTGGGGTTCGCTCAGCGACCGCTTTGGCGCACGCCGCTGCGGCGGGATCGCCGCCGCGCTGACGGCGGTGCTGGTCGCCCTGACGGGATCGACGCACAGCCTGCCGACGCTGGTGCTGTGCTGGACGGGCGCGGGCGTCGCCTACTCGATGCTCAATGTGTGCCTGCAGAACCTCACCGTCCGCGAGGTGCCCAGCAACCGGGGCGGCGCGCTCTCGGCGGTCTCCGCCTTCCGCTTCGGCGGCGCGGCGGTGGCCCCGGTCGCGCTGCTTCCGCTGTACCACGCGGCACCTCCGGTGGCGTTCATCACCGGCGGCGGCTCACTGCTGCTCGCGTCCGCCGGCCTCGCCGCGCTGCGGTCCCCTTCGGGGTCTCCGGTTGGCCGCCCGCACCACGAGTGACTCGGCGATGAGACGCGCATAGCCTCGGAACCATGGGTGATCTCCTGCCGCTTCTGGGTATCTTCGGTGGCTTCGCCGCGGTCCTCGCCGGCTTCGTGTGGTTGGCGTTCCACGTTCGTCGCCGGGGCACAGCGGGCGCGGGCGTCACCGCGGCGTTGGCCTCTTGGGAGGAGGCGTATCGAGTGACCTCCCATGAGTCCTACTGGGAGGTCAAGGCGCAGGCGGAGCGCCAGTTGCCCGTTCTGTCGCCGGACGGCCACTGGCGACCGAGGGGCGACGAAACGGGGCAGGTGGGCGAGAAGAGCCAGGAGGCCCTTCCGCTGCGCCCCCGACAACGCCGCACGATCCTGGGGCACCTGGTACGGCGGTTGCGGCAGCGGGGCTGATCGAACCGACGACACCCAAGGTTCGACGGCACGCGCTCAGCCTTCGGCCGACCTGCCTTCAAGATGGCATGGCGGCAGCGGTTCTGGGTCTTCCTTGTGCTGGACCGGAGTGATGTGCGGGAGGGGACGGGTGCCTTCGGCGGCCTGGGCCATCAACTGCAGGGTACGGCCGGGCCTCGATGAGCGTCATCGAGGTGGTCACGACCCGGATCCCGGAGCGGTCCGCGTCCTTGAGCCGGGTGCCCATCGCGCGATGGCCGAGGACGGCCCGGGAGAGGCCCTCGCTGTCGAGCAGATAGACGAGCTCGGACATCAACCCGCCTTGCGGTTTGGCACGGCACGGGCCTTGCGGGCCGCATGCTGCCGCTGAAGCTCAAGGCGCTCCGCCTCCGCGCGGGCCAACTCCTCGCCGGTAGCGTCACGGTGTATTTCTTCGTTGCCATACCAGTCATCATTCCGTCCGGGACCACCCGGCGCCTCAGGCCGACCGCAGGGCCGGCGCCGCCGGCGCCTCGTCCTCCTGGCGCCGGGTCTCCGTCACGCTCCGTACCGCCGGCAGAGCCTCGCGCCGGCGACGGTCGGGCGGCAAAGGTTCCCGCCAGGGGCATGCGGCGCGGTTTCCAGTGTCCAAGTGAGGGCCGTTTTCCGGCCGTTCACTTGTTCACGGGAATAACTCTGGTGCTTTGCGGGCGAGTACGAAAGTCACGGCTTTTCGGGACCGGAGGCGGCGGTGCCATGGGCGAGGCCCGCCAGTTGCATGCGGTCGGTCACGCCGGTCTTGGCCCGGATGCGCCGCGCATAGGTGTCCACGGTGTGCACGCTCAACTCCAGGTAGCGGGCGATCTCCCGGTAGGTGTGCCCTGCGGCGAGCCCGCCGAGCACCTCGCGTTCGCGTTCGGAGAGCGAGGAGAGATTTCCTCGGCCGGTGTCGATCACAACGTCCTCCCGGTTCGTGTTCCTTCCGTCCTTGCACTGTGCAGGCAGGAGATATACGTCGGATCAACGCTCGCAACGATCGCGCCGGAAACCCATGGGAACCTTTCCCCACCGGCGCGACTCCTGAGGTGTCGATGTGGAGCCGAGAACGGTCCGCACCGATATGAAGGAGGGGTTCCTCATGAACTCGAGCACGACCAAGTCCCACCGGCCGCTTCCGCGGGACGAAGGAGCCGTACACCGCTGGCTGGATGTGCGGGGAACCCCACTGCACATCGCCGAGTACGGATCCGGCGAGCCCCTGCTGCTGTTGCACGGGTTCCCGCAGCACTGGTACGCCTGGCGCAAGGTCGCCGCCCTGACCTCGGGCGAATACCGCCTTGTCTGCCCCGACCTGCGCGGCTTCGGCTGGTCCGGGCAGTCACGTCGCGGCTATCACATGGGTGGTCTGGCCGCCGATGTCCTCGCCCTGCTGGACGCCCTTGGGCTGGACCGGGTGGGGCTGGTGGCGCACAACTGGGGTGCGCACCTGGGATTCCGGCTGTGTCTGGACACGCCCGAACGGTTCCATGGCTTCCTGGCCCTGAATATGACCCACCCCTGGCCACGACACCGGGCGATACTGCCGAACCTGTGGCGTCTGTGGTTCACCGCCTTCATCGAGTACCCGGTGACCGGGCGCGCCGTACTCCGCCATTGGCCCGCTTTCACCCGCTGGCTGCTGCGGCACCAGACCGCCGACCCGGCGGTCTGGCAGGACGCGGAACTCGATGAGTTCGCCGCCGCGACCTCGGTCTCCGCGCATGCCGGACAGGCGATGTTCTGGCAGTACGTGCTGCGGGACATCCCGGCCCAACTGCGCGGTGCCCGGCGGCAGGCCCGGCTGACGGTGCCGACCGTGCTGCTCGGCGGCGGCCGGGACAGGGTGATCACGCCGTCCATGCTGGCCGGGGGTGAGCGGCGGGCGGCCGACCTCGAGGTGCGCATCGTGCCCGAAGCGGGTCATTTCCTGCACGAGGAGCGGCCGGAGGCGGTGGCGCAGGCGGTGCGGGAGTTGTTCGTCCCGCGGTTGAGGTCCTCGGACATCCCCTAGATGACTGATGCCAAGGGCTTGCTGGCGCGCATGAGATGAAGCGAGGGA
>NZ_JBDJPF010000109.1:0-9850 GCF_054957865.1 Streptomyces xingningensis | reverse complement strand
TACCCCACCGACCCCACCCCCCGCACCATCGACCTCCCCACCTACCCCTTCCAACGCCAGCGCTACTGGATCCGCGACACCATGACCACCACCGAGGCCGCCGCCCCCGGGCAGGGATCCGGGCACCCCTTGCTGCAGACGGTGGCCCATCTGGCCGACGGAGGGCTTGTGTTGAGCGGCCGGGTCTCGGCGGCCTCGGCGCGGTGGCTCCCCGATCACACGGTGGCCGGTGCCACGCTGGTGCCGGGGGCGGCGCTGGTGGAGTGGGTGCTGCGGGCCGCCGACGAGGCGGGCTGCGCCACGGTCGAGGAGTTGGCGTTGCAGACCCCGCTCGTGCTGCCCGAGTCCGGCGGGCGCCAACTGCAGGTGGTTGTGGGGGCGGCCGACGACCAAGGGCACCGTGAGGCGTTGCTGTACTCCCGCCCGGATGAGCGCCCGGACATGGAGTGGGTCTGCCATGCGTCCGGGGAGCTGTCCCGGCAGGGGACCGCCAAGCCCGAGAGCCTGGCGGAACACTGGCCCCCGGCAGGTGCCGAGCCGGTGGATGTGGACGAGTTCTACGCACAGGTCGAGGCCGCCGGTTACGCGTACGGCGCGGCGTTCCGTGGGCTGCGGGCAATGTGGCGGCACGGGGCCGATCTGCTGGCCGAGGTGGTGCTGCCGGAGGAGGCCGGGGCGCCGGATGGGTTCGGCATTCATCCGGCGCTGCTCGACGCGGCGGTGCAGCCGGTGCTCGCGGAACGGCGCGAGGGCTCGTCGGGGGACGTCTGGCTGCCGTTCGCCTGGAGCGGGGTGGCGCTGTGGGCGGGCGAGGCCTCGGCCGTGCGAGTGCGGCTGTCCCCGGACGGGAGCCCGGACGAGCCCAGGGTGCGGTTGATGCTGGCCGACCCGGCCGGGGCGCCCGTGCTGAGCGTGGACGCGCTCGTGTTGCGCCCGGCGAATGTTCGCCGACTGCGGTCGGCGGGCGCGCAGATCACGGACGGTCTCTATGAGCTGGAATGGAATGAACTGCTCGGCACGCCACAACAGTTGGAGGACGACGCCACCGGCTGGGCGGCCCTGGGCCGGAATGACACCGGCCTGGTGTCCCACTCCGGTCTGGACGCCCTGGTGGCGGCGCTGGACAGCGGCGCACCCGCGCCCCGGGTGGTGATCGCCCCCGTGGACACCACGGTCGGCGACACAATTGGTGACGGGGCAGACCGAGAACGGGCCGTCGTCGAGCGGGTCTTGGCGCTCGTCCAGGGCTGGCTTGCCGAGCCGCGCCTCGCCGACACCCGTCTGGTGCTGGCAACCAGGGGTGCCGTGGGCGCTGTGCAGGGCGGGGCAGTGGATCTGGCGGGCGCGAGCGTATGGGGTCTGGTGCGCAGCGCCCAGTCGGAGAACCCCGGCCGGTTCCTGCTCCTCGACGTGGACGAGGGTCTCGGCTACGCGGCCGTCGGCGGCGCGGTGCGGAGTGCGCTGGCGGCGGACGAGCCGCAGCTGACGGTGCGCAACGGGCGGGCGCTGGCGCCGCGTTGGGCGCGGGCCGGGCAGTCCGTCGAGCTGGTGGCGCCCGTGGGCGAGTCGGCGTGGCGGCTGGTGGCCGGGGAGGACGGCACGTTGGAGAGCATGGCGGCGGTGCCCTGCCCGGAGGTGCTGGAGCCGCTGGGGCCCGGACGGGTGCGGGTGGCCGTGCATGCCGCGGGCGTCAACTTCCGCGATGTGCTGATCGCGCTCGGGATGTATCCGGACAAGAGTGCCGTCCCGGGCAGTGAGGGCGCGGGTGTGGTGGTGGATGTGGCACCGGATGTGACGACCATGGCCGTCGGGGACCGCGTGATGGGCATGCTCGAGGGCGCGTTCGGGCCGCTCGCGGTGGCGGATGCACGGATGTTGGCGCCGGTCCCGGACGAGTGGGACTTCCGTACGGCGGCCTCGGTCCCGGCCGTGTTTCTGACCGCCTGGTACGGCCTGGTGGAGTCGGCCGGTCTCAAGCCGGGGGAGTCCGTGCTGATCCACTCCGCCGCGGGCGGGGTGGGCATGGCGGCGGTGCGGATCGCCCGGCACCTGGGTGCCGAGGTCTTCGCCACGGCCGGCCCCGGCAAACAGCAGGTGCTGGAGGAGATGGGCATCGACGCGGCGCACCGGGCGTCCTCCCGCGACCTGGACTTTGCAGCGGCGTTCCGGGCGGCGACCGGCGGGCGGGGCGTGGACGTGGTCCTCAACAGCCTCGCCGGGGAGTTCACCGACGCCTCGCTGCGGCTGCTGGCGGATGGCGGCCGGTTTGTGGAGCTGGGCAAGACCGACCTCCGTGACCCCGAGCGGGTGACGGCCGGGCGGCCCGGTGTGACATACCGGGCGTTCGACCTGCTGGCGGACGCGGAGCCCGACCGGTTCGCCCGGATGTTCACGAGTGTCAACGGCCTGTTCGGCACCGGGGACTTGCGGCCGCTGCCGCTTCGGGCGTGGCCGCTGGCCCGGGCCCGTGAGGCGTTCCGTCTGATGAGCCGGGGCGGACACACCGGGAAGCTGGTGCTGGATGTGCCGCCCGCCGTCGACCCCGGCGGCACGGTGCTGATCACCGGCGGCACCGGCACGATCGGTGCGTCCGTGGCCGAGCACCTGGCGCGCGCCTGGCGGGTGAGGCATCTGCTGTTGGTCAGCCGCAGCGGCCCGGCAGCCCCGGGCGCGGGCGAGTTGGCAGAACGCCTGACCGCGCTCGGTGCCCGGGTCACGGTCGCGGCGGCGGACGCCGGCGACCCGGCCGCGCTCGCCGATGTGCTCGCCGGGATCCCCGACGAACACCCGTTGACCGGTGTGGTGCACGCGGCCGGGGTCCTGGACAACGCGCTGGTGCCCGGCCAGACGCCCGAGCGGCTGGCCCGGGTGTGGCACGCCAAGGCCGCGGCGGCCGCCAATCTGCACGCGGCGACCGAGCACCACAGGCTGGGCCTGTTCGTGATGTTCTCCTCGTTCGCCGCCACGCTCGGCACCCCCGGCCAGGCCAACTACGCGGCCGCCAATGCCTTCTGCGACGCCCTGGCCGCCCGCCGCAGGGCCGCCGGCCGGCCGGGTCTCTCGCTGGCCTGGGGCCTGTGGGAGACCGCGAGCGGCCTCACCGGCACACTGACGGCCGCCGACCGGACCCGGATCGACCGGTATGGCATCAAGCCGACCGGCGCGGAACGCGGCCTGGCCCTGCTGGCGGCCGCCTGCGGGCACGGCCGTCCCGACCTGCTCGCCCTGGACCTGGACACCCGCACCCTGGCGGCCCAGCCCCCCGGCACGGTGCCCGCCCCGCTGCGCGCGCTCGCCGCGTCGGCCGCCCCGAACCGTCCCACGGCCGCGACCGGGGGCGGCAGCGACGGCTGGGCCGGGCGGCTCGCCGGACTCTCCGCCGGGGAGCGGCAGCAGGCCGTGCTGGACCTGGTGCGCACCCACGCGGCCACCGTGCTGGGTCATACGGACGTCCGGATGGTGCCAGCGGGCGCCTCGTTCAAGGAGCTGGGCTTCGACTCCCTGACCGCCGTGGAACTGCGCAACAGGCTCACCGCCGCCACCGGGCTGCGGCTGCCCGCAGCCCTGGTCTTCGACTACCCGGAGGCCACCACGCTGGCCGCCCACCTCGCCGGACGGCTCACCGCCGGCACCGGGCCCACTGCGGTGCGGAGCGACGGTGCCACGCCCGTTCTCGACGAGCTCACCAGGCTCGAGAACGCACTGACCGCCGCGCCGCCCAAGGGAGTTGACCCGGCGGCGGTCACCGCCCGCCTCGAGGCGCTGCTGGCCGGGTGGAAGGCGGTGGCGGCGGCCCCGCCGAATGGAGACCACAGCGGTGACGACGCCGTGGACCGGCTCCAGGTGGCGACGCCGGAACAGGTCCTCGACTTCATCGACAACGAGCTGGGTGTGTGATGCGCGTACAGGCCGACTGCCCCGCGGTGACGGTGGTGACCCCCCATGGTGAGTGAAGAGAAGCTGGTCGACTATCTGAAGCGGGTCTCCGCCGATCTGCATGTCACCCGGCAGCGCCTGCGCGAGGCCGAGGAGCGGAACCAGGAGCCGGTGGCCGTGGTCGAAATGGCCTGCCGGTACCCGGGCGGCGTCCGCACCCCGGAGCAGCTGTGGGACCTCGTGGCCTCGCGCGGGGACGCGATGGGGGAGTTCCCCGGTGACCGCGGCTGGGATCTGGAGCGCCTCTTCCACCCCGACCCCGACCACCCCGGCACCAGCCATGCCCGCGAGGGCGGATTCCTCTACGACGCCGACCGGTTCGACGCCGAGTTCTTCGGGATCAGCCCGCGCGAGGCCCTGGTCCTCGACCCGCAGCAGCGGCTGCTGCTGGAGGTGGCCTGGGAGGCGGTGGAGCGGGCCGGGATCGACCCGCTGTCGCTGAAGGGCAGCCGCACCGGGGTGTACGCCGGGGCCGCCCTGCCCGGCTTCGGTACCCCGCACATCGACAAGGCGGCGGAGGGCTACCTGGTCACCGGCAACGCGCCGAGCGTCCTGTCGGGCCGCCTCTCGTACACCTTCGGCCTCGAGGGGCCCGCGGTGACGGTGGACACGGCGTGCTCCTCCTCGCTGGTCGCCATCCACCTGGCGTGCCATGCGCTGCGGCAGCGGGAGTGCTCGCTCGCCCTGGCCGGCGGTGTGACGGTGATGACGAACCCCCATGTGTTCACGGAGTTCTCCCGGCAGCGCGGGCTCGCCGGCGACGGCCGGTGCAAGCCGTTCGCCGAAGCCGCCGACGGCACGGCGTTCTCCGAGGGCGTCGGCCTGGTGCTGCTGGAACGTCTCTCCGACGCCCGTCACAACGGGCACCGGGTGCTCGCCGTCATCTCCGGCTCGGCCGTCAACCAGGACGGCGCCAGCCACGGTCTCACCGCCCCCAACGGCCCCTCCCAGCAACAGGTGATCCGCCAGGCGCTGGAGGCCGCCCGGGTGTCCCCGGCCGAGGTGGACGCGGTGGAGGCGCATGGCACCGGGACCCGGCTCGGCGACCCCATCGAGGCGCAGGCGCTGCTCGCCTCCTACGGGCAGGACCGTCCGGCGGACCGGCCGCTGTGGCTCGGCTCGGTCAAGTCCAACATCGGGCACACCCAGGGCGCGGCCGGGGTCGCCGGCCTCATCAAGATGATCATGGCGATGCGGAACGGGATGCTGCCACCCACCCTGCACGTGGACCGGCCCACCCCGCACGCCGACTGGGACGAGGGCGCCGTCCGCCTGCTCACCGACCCGGTCCCCTGGCCGCGCCGCGAACGCCCCCGCAGGGCGGGCGTGTCCTCGTTCGGCATCTCGGGCACCAACGCCCACCTGATCGTGACGGAACCACCCGAGGACCGCGCCGACGATGCGACGGAGACGGAGAACGAGTCCGCGCCGGCCACCGGCACCGTGCCCTGGCCGCTCTCGGCCCGCGACCCGCGGGCGCTGCGGGCGCAGGCCGAGGCCCTGGCCGAGCATCTGGATGCCCACCCCGAGTTGTCCGTCGCCGGCATCGGCCGTTCCCTGGCCACCACCAGGTCCCTGTTCGAGCACCGCGCGGTGCTGCTCGGCGAGCACCGCGAAGAACTGCGCGCCGCGCTCGACGCGCTCGCCGACGGCCGCCCCCACCCCGCCCTGACCAGAGCCGAAGGGCCCGCCCGGGCCGGCGGCACGGCGTTCCTCTTCTCCGGCCAGGGCAGCCAGCGGCCCGGCATGGGCGCGCGGCTGTACCGGGAGTCCGAGGTGTTCGCGCGCGCCCTGGACGAGGCCTGCACCCACCTCGACCCGCGGCTCGGCCGCTCCCTGCGCGACCTCCTCTTCGCCGACGCGGACACCCCACAGGCCCGGGAGCTGGACCGCACGGGCGTCACCCAGGCCGCCCTGTTCGCCCTCGAGGCCGCCCTGTACCGGCTGGTCGAGTCCTATGGACTGGTCCCCACCCACCTCGCCGGCCACTCCGTCGGCGAGATCACCGCCGCCCATGTGGCCGGCGTGCTCTCCCTGGCGGACGCCTGCACACTGGTCGCCGCGCGCGGACGGCTGATGCAGGCCCTGCCCTCCGGCGGCGCCATGATCGCCGTGCGGGCACCCGAGGAACGCGTCCTTCCGCTGCTCGCGGAACACGGGAACCGGGTCTGCGTCGCGGCCGTCAACGGCCCGGCCGCGGTCGTCCTGTCCGGGGACGCCGAGACCGTCGGGAAGATCGCCCGCGCCCTGCGGGACCAGGGCCACCGGACGAAGCGACTGCGGGTCAGCCACGCCTTCCACTCCCCGCTCATGGAACCGATGCTGGACGACTTCCGGCGCGTCGCCCAAGGACTGACGTTCCATCCACCGCGCATCCCCATCGCCTCCAACCTCACCGGCGCGCTCGCCGGCCCCGCGGACCTCACCGACCCCGAGTACTGGGTGCGCCACGTCCGCCAACCCGTCCGCTTCCACGACGGGTTGCGCACCCTGCGCGGGCTGGAGGTGACCCGATACCTCGAACTCGGCCCCGACCCGGTGCTCACCGCCATGGCCGAGGACTGCCTGACCGATGCCGAGGACGGCACCACAGTCGCCGCCGTCCTGCGCAAGGACCAGGACGAGGTCCGCACCCTGCGCTCCGCGCTCGCGGTCATGCATGTGGACGGCGCCGCCGTCGACTTCACCGCCGCCCTCCCCGCCGGCAGTCGCCCGGTCGCCCTGCCCACGTACCGGTTCCAGCGCACCCGTTACTGGCGGCCCGTCCCCGACGCCACCGCCGAGGTCCGCGCCGCCGGGCTCGGCGACACCGGCCACCCCCTGCTCCAGGCCGTGGTGGAACAGGCCGACGGCGGCCTCATCCTCGCCGGGCGCCTCTCCGCGCGCACCCACCCCTGGCTGACGGACCACACCATCGGCGGCGGTGTGCCCCTGCCCGGCACCGCGTTCATGGAACTCGCCCTGCTCGCCGCCGGGCGCGCGGACTGCGCGGCCATCGACGACCTCACCCTGGAGACGCCGCTGCTCCTGCCCGAATCGGGCGCCGTGCGCATCCAAGTGGCCGTCGCCGCGGCCGCCGACGACCGACGGGCCATCACCGTCCACTCCCGCCCGGACGACGACCAGGAGAGCGCCGACGCCTGGCAACGACACGCCACCGGCGTCCTGTCCGGCCGGGCCATGACACCACCCGCCCCCGAGACGGCACCCTGGCCCCCCACCGCGGCCGAGGCCGTGAACATCGACGAGCTGTACACCCGCCTCGCCGAGCAGGGCTATGCATACGGGCCCGCGTTCCGCTCCGTGCAGACAGCCTGGCGGCTGGGCGACGAAATGTTCGCGGAGGTCCGCCTCACCCCCGAGCAGCACGGCGAGGCGGACGCATACACCCTGCACCCGGCGCTGCTCGACGGGGCGCTGCACGCGGTGGACGAGCTCTACCACGGCGGCCACGGCCTCGCGGAGGAGAACTCGGAGGAGAGCGGGGACACGGTCAGGCTGCCATTCTCGTTCGGCGGCGTGCGCGCATACGCCACCGGCCCCGGCCGGCTGCGGGTGCGGATCACCCCGGCCGGACAGGACGAGATCCGGCTGACCCTGTCCGACCCGGGCGGCGCCCCCGTGGCCGTCGTCGACTCCCTCCGGCTGCGCAGGATCCCCGCCGACCGCTGGCGCTCCGCGCACGCCGCCACCACGGACCCGCTGTACCACCTGGACTGGCAGGCCCTGCCGCTGCCCGGCGACCACGCCCCGGCTGCCATGGCGGTCGTCGGACCGGACGACTTGGGCCTGTCCGCCGCCGTCCACCCCGACCTGGCCGCGCTGAAGTCCGCCGTCGTCGCCGGGGAACCGGTGCCGGAATTCGTCGTCGTACCGTTCCCGGCCGGGGGCGAGGCGGCTGCCGACGACGAACTCCCCGCCCGGGTACGGTCCCTGACCCACCGAGCCCTGACGCTGCTTCAGGAGTGGCTGGCCGAGGACCGTTTCCACGGCGCCCGGCTGGTCGTCACCACGCATGGCGCCGTGTCGGCCGCCCCTGGCGACACCCCGGCCGACCTGGTCACCTCCCCGGTCTGGGGCCTGGTGCGGGCCGCCCAGATCGAGCAGCCGGAGCGCTTCCTCCTCCTGGACCTGGACGACTCCACGGCCTCCCGCGGCGCCGTGCCCACCGCCCTCGCCGCCGCCGTGGCGGGTACCGAGAACCAACTTGTGCTGCGGGCCGGGGAAGCCCGGGTGCCCCGCCTCGCCAAGGCGCCGCGGAACGAACACCAGGAGCCCCTCCTCGACCCGGATGGCACCGTCCTCGTCACCGGCGGCACCGGCGCCCTCGGCCGCGCCATCGCCCGTCGCCTGGTCACCGCGCACGGAGCCCGCCACCTCCTGCTGGCCGGCCGCCGCGGCCCGGCCGCCGAGGGCATCGACGCCCTCAGGGACGAACTGGCCACCCACGGCACGCAGGTTGAGGCCATCGCCTGCGACCTCGCGGCCCCGGACGGCCCGGCCGCCCTGCTCGCCGCCATCCCGCCCGAGCACCCGCTGACGGCCGTGGTGCACGCCGCCGGGGTCGTCGACGACGGCCTCATCACCTCCCTGACGCCCGGACGGCTCGACACCGTGCTGGCGCCCAAGCTCGACGCGGCCTGGCGGCTCCACCAACTCACCCGCGAGCGGGACCTGTCGGCGTTCATACTGTTCTCCTCGGCCGCCTCCGTCCTCGGCAACGGAGGCCAGGCCAACTACGCGGCCGCCAACCTCTTCCTCAACACCCTTGCCGAACACCGCCGCGCCCAGGGCCTCCCCGCATCCTCCCTGGCCTGGGGCATGTGGGAGTCCTCCGGCGGCATGGCGGACCGCCTCGGCACCGCCGACCGCGCCCGCATCGGCCGCTCCGGCGTCACCCCGCTCGACGACGAACGCGCACTCGCCCTGTTCGACGCGGCCCTGTCCGCCCCACGGCCCACCGTGGTCACCGCCAGGTTCGACCGGGCCGTACTGCGCGACCAGGCGGCAACCGGGACCCTGGCACCCGCGCTGCGCGGCCTGGTGCGCGCCCGCGCACAGCAGACCGCCAACGAGGCCACCGGGGTGTCGTCCTGGGCCGCGCGCCTCGCTGCCCTGCCCGCAGTGGAACGCGACCGCGCCATCACCTCCGTCGTCCGCGAGCAGGTCGCCACTGTGCTCGCCCACCCCACGCCGGAGACCATCGAACTCGCCCGCGCCTTCGTGGACTTGGGCTTTGATTCGCTCACCGGCCTGGAGCTGCGCAACCGGCTCGGCGCGGTCATCGGCACCCGCCTGCCCGCCACCCTCGTCTTCGACCACCCATCCCCCGACGCGCTCATCCGCCACCTGCACGACCGGCTCCTCGGCGACCGGGAGGCAACGCCCGCGATACCCGCCCCGGCGGTACACCGGGCGGCGGACGACGACCCCATCGCCATCGTCGGCATGGCCTGCCGCTACCCCGGCGGCATCACCTCCCCCGAGGCGCTGTGGCGGCTGGTCGCCGAGGGCACGGATGCCGTGGGCCCCTTCCCCGACGACCGCGGCTGGGACCCGGACCTGTACGACCCCGACCCGGAGCGGACCGGCCGCAGCTACACCCGCGAGGGTGGATTCCTTTACGACGCCGGGGAGTTCGACGCCGCGTTCTTCGGCATCAGCCCCCGGGAGGCGGCCGCCACCGACCCGCAGCAGCGGCTGCTGCTGGAGACGGCCTGGGAGGCGTTCGAGGATGCCGGCATCCCGCCGTCCACCCTGCGCGGCAGCCAGTGCGCCGTGGTCACCGGGGTCATGTACGACGACTACGGCTCCCGGTTCCTCGGACACAAGCCGGACGGCTACGAGGGCCGCATCATGACCGGCAGCACGCCGAGTGTTGCGTCGGGCCGGGTGGCGTTCTCGTTCGGTCTGG
>NZ_JBDJPF010000108.1:0-10509 GCF_054957865.1 Streptomyces xingningensis | reverse complement strand
ATACGTGGTTACGCACACCCACCCGACTTTGCGAGCCAGCAGGTGAGGACCCCTCCGGCCGGCAACCGTCAAGCAGCCGACCGGACAGGAGACTTCAGTGGGAACGCGGCGGAGCAGCCCCGCTAGGCTTCGCGGTCACGCCGGCTCCGCTTCGCCGACTCCGCGTAGATCAGGGCATCGATCAGCTTGCGGGCGGTGGGCAACGGCACGGTCCCCAGGTACAGCGACGGCTCACCGGCGAGGGAGGCCCGACCCAACAGCTGGGGCCAGGAGTCCTGGCCGCCCACTTCGATGCCCATCTCCGCCAGCACCCGCCCGAGCATGAACGCGGTGTCGTCAGCCTTTCGCTTTCCGGCCAGGAAGGCTTCGGCTTGCTGTGCGGCTGCTTCGGTGTCCGTGGTCATGGCGAAGACGCTAGGAACCAGAGGGGGGCAGCTGCCAGAAAGTTGCAGTCGGTTGCAGACCAATCATCCGAGCGAGTCGATGGCACTCGTGATCAGCGACCGTGCATGGGCACCGTACACAGCCAGTTGTTGCAGCTCCTTGAAAGCTTTGAGGTAATCGCGTACCTCGCCCGGCGCGGTCACTGTCACCTGTGCGGTCAGCAACTCCACATGTACCCGGGCATCATCAAAGGCATTGAACGTCTCCATCGCCCACACGGTGCGAGGGGTGTTGGCGGGAATCACTCCTAGACTGACCGATGGCAGCGACATCACGGACAACAGGTGACCGAGCTGTCCGGCCATTGCCTCGGCGTCACCGAACTGGTACCGGAGGACGGTTTCCTCAACCAGCATGGCAAACCGGTGGTCGCCTTCCCGAAGAACACGGGATCTCGCCAAGCGTGCTGCCACGGCGTCGGCAACGTCGTTCGGGGCCTCTCTGAATGCTGCGACTGACCGGAGCAGGGCCGTTGCGTACCCCTCGGCCTGGAGGAACCCCGGCACCAAGTTCGAGCAGTAGACGCGGAAATGACGCGTCTGCTCGTACAAGGGAACGTAGGACTCCTGGATCCGACGGAGCCCGGTCCGGTGGAGTCGCTTCCACTGCATGTACATGGACTCGGCCGCGCGGTTGGCCGCTATGAGGTCGACCGCGTCATCACCGGCACCGCAGGCCGCGCACCACGCCTGAATGTCCGCGTCCGAGGGGGCTGTCTTTGCGTTTTCGATCCGGCTGGACTTCGCTTTGTGCCAGCCGCACCGGACAGCCAATTCGTGTCCCGTCAGCCCTGCGTCCCGCCTGAGCTCCTTGAGTCGTCCGGCCAATGCTTCACGGGCCGCCTGAGCGCTGGACGAAGGAGACGTGGGCATGAGCTGGCTGTCCAGTGGTGGCGTGTCAGACCTCGTACTTATCGTGCTCGACGCCACGTTCCCATACAGCTTCAAATGCTGAAGCGCACAACTTCACCACATCGGGATCTTCGGACAGCTCGTATCCCGCGCCCTGGCCGTCTCCGGTGAAGTGGTTGAACTCGACGAGCCGATTGTCGAAGACCCAGAAGTCGTTTCCGGGCAACGCCAGGCCCGACGCCTGCCGACGCGGCAGCCATCGGACTTGTTCTCCTGCTGCGATGTTGGTGAATGTGCCGCTGTGCTCGAACTTGATGTACTCACTCACCGGCTCGGACACGATCCGGGCTCGCCGCATCACCACACCACGCGCCACGGTCCGGGACACCAGGTCCAGCCACGGACGCCACCATGACTCGCGGTCCTGGGGGTCAAGCCGGTGTCCGGCCTTCCATGTGGTGAACCCAGAGGTCTCGTAGTCCACGGCGTAGGAATCCCGCATCTCGAGGTGCACCGCAGAGCGCTCGGCCGAATTCAGCAGCTCTTCAAAGCTGGGCTGCTGCTTGTTCTGCGACATCACACGCCTTCCTGATCAGCGGCACCATCCGTGCCGGGATGCGGACCACGGCTTCCGTGTCGGGCTTGGGACTGTTCTTCAGACACTCGGCCTGAGCCGCCTCATTGGCCAGCCATCCCTGGAAGAGGAGTTCGGGTTCGGGCTCCGCACCTGTATCGACCCACACCGCCGGGCACTGATTGTCCCCGGTGTTGGGGTCGATCCCGATGAACTGTAGATCCACGACTGCCTCCCGTATAGCGCCCGTTGCGGTCAGTTGCATGACCATCAGCCCATCGCCCGGGGCGCGTCAAGAGCGCACGCCCAGCGCTCCAATACCTCAAAGAAGCGCAAAGCCCCCGCTCAACGCGGGTTCTCCGCAAGGTCGTTCAGCCCTCAAACGTCACCGTTACGGGTGCACGGTCGCTCCACCACTCCGCATGCGAAGCCGCCCGCCGGTCACCGGCCGGGCTCCGTGCGGGCTGCCAGGTGGCGGATGTTGGACGCTTCTTCCAGGAGTGCTTTGGCTTCGGCCTGGTCGGTGCACTCATAGGCGGCGCGGTGTTCGAGACCGGTGACGTGGGCGTCGAGCTGCGGATCGCGGGCGATTGCGTACTCACCCCACCACCGGGCCATGAAGGCGGGCACGGTGCTGATGTCGTATGCGTCGGCGACATACCGCTTCCAGTGCGCGTCGAAATCGGGCAGGAGCCGGGGAGCGTGCTGGGCGATGGCTTCGCGGAGGGCCTTCGGGGTTCTCTCCGGCATGGGTGGGATGCCCGGCTCGCCCACGGCAGCTGTGGTCATCGTGCCTCTCCTCCGTCCGGCCTGTGCTTCCTGGTGCGGGGGCCTGTGCAGGCTATCGCCGCACAGGGCGTGGGCGAGGGCGTACCGGGTGAATCCGAGCTGAGCCCCGTCCGTGCGCTGCCCCGCGTGGTACATGGGCGGGGCTCTCCCGCCGGGCTACAGCTCGTAGACCACCGTCACCGGCGCATGGTCCGACCACCGCAGGTCATGGCTGACCGCCCGCTCCACCACGGCCTTCACCGCGCGCTCCGCGAGCCCTGCCGTCGCCACCTGGTAGTCGATCCGCCACCCCGAGTCGTTGTCAAAGGCCCGCCCCCGGTAGGACCACCAGGAGTACGGCCCCTCGACCCCCGGGTGCAGGGCGCGCACCACGTCCACGTATCCGCCGTCCGATGCGTCGAAGACCCGCGTCAGCCAGGCGCGTTCCTCGGGCAGGAAGCCTGCGCTCCTGCGGTTGGCCTTCCAGTTCCTGAGGTCGGCCTCCTGGTGGGCGATGTTCCAGTCGCCGCACACCAGCACCTCGCGGCCCTCCGCCGCCGCCCGGGCCTTCAACGCCACCAGATGGGGCAGGAATTCGGCCATGAAGCGTTCCTTCTCGTCCTGCCGCTCCGTGCCCACCTCCCCCGAGGGCAGATAGAGGCTGGCGACCGTGACGCCGGGCAGGTCGACCTCCGCATAGCGCCCGCTGCCGTCGAACTCGGCCGAGCCGAAGCCGGTTCGCACCGCCTCCGGCTCGCGCCGTGTGCAGAGGGAGACGCCCGCGCGGCCCTTGGCCGCCGCCGGGGCGTGCACGGTGTGCCAGCCCTCGGGGTCGCGCACCTCGTCGGGGAGCTGGTGCGGTTCGGCGCGGACCTCCTGGAGGCAGACGACATCGGCGTCGGTCGCCGCCAGCCACTCCACAAAGCCCTTCTTGGCCGCGGCGCGCAGGCCGTTCACATTCACGGTCGTCACAGTGAGCATTCCGGAACGATACCGACTTCCCCGGCGGCCCTGTCACCCCGACATCGGACGCCCGTACGATTTCTGGAATGCGGATCCTGCCCGTCGCCTATGACCACCCCGACGCCGTCACCCTCAATGACCAGGTACAGCTCGAATACGCCGAGCGCTATGGAGACGGCGACCTCACCCCCATGGACCCGGCCCAGTTCGCCCCGCCGCGTGGCCTGTATCTCATCGCCTACGAGCCGGACGGCACGCCCGTGGCCTCGGGCGGCTGGCGAGCGCAGGAGCGCAACGCGGAGGGCTACTCGGACGGTGACGCCGAGCTGAAGCGGATGTATGTGGTGCCGCGGGCGCGCGGCTGGGGGCTGGCCCGGCGCATCCTGGCGCGACTGGAGGAGGACGCCCGGGAGGCCGGGCGCACCCGCATGGTGCTGGAGACCGGGATCATGCAGCCCGAGGCGATCGCCCTCTACACCTCCAGCGGCTATGCGCCCGCCCCGAAGTTCGGGCTCTACCGGGCCCACGACGCCAGCCGCTGCTTCGCCAAGCCGCTCTCCATACGGGTCTGAGGCGCCCGGCGAGGCAGCGCCCGCTCAGCCCCGGCCCTCCGCGATGGCCGCCTCGACCTCCGCGCGCACCCGTTTCGCCGGGTAGCGCGCTGCCGTGCCGTATCGGGCCAGGGCCCGGTCCGCCGCGTCCGGCCCGTCCTCGCCGAGCTCGGCCACCAGGACCGTCGAGCCCGGCGGCACCTCCTCGGCCAGCATCTCCAGCGCGGCATTGGACCCGGTGGCCCGCCGGGCGTCGTGGGCGCCGCCGATCAGGCCCCCCGCACCGAAGCCGATCAGGACGCCGAGCGGACCGCCGAGGATGCCCAGCAGCCCGCCGATCAGGCCGCCCACGGTGAAGGCCCGCGCGGTGCCGGTGTGGTCCACGGCGTCCGGGAAGTCCAGGGCGCCCTCGGCGTCCCTGGCGATCACCGCGGCCTCGTGCAGCCGGACGGCACCGTCGGCATGCGCCGAGCGGAGGGCGTCCAGCGCCCGGTGGCCGGTCTCGGGGTCCGCGACGGTCATGAACAGCACATTCTCGGCAGTGGTCATGGCTTCCACTCTTGGGCCTGCCAGGCCCGCCCGCACCTCAGCCGCCCGCACCTCAGCCGTCCGCCTCCGCGGGCTCCTCCGCCCGCGCCGACCCGCTGAGGTCCAGGGTCGCCTCCGCTCCCCCGGCCGCCGGGTTGGCGAAGGCCAGCCCCGCGCCGAGCACCCGGGCCTGTCCGGCCGCGATCGTCAGCCCCAGGCCCAGCCCGGAGCCGGAGCCGGTGCGAAAGCGCTGCGGACCACGGGTCAGCAGCTGGTCGGGGAAGCCCGGGCCCTGGTCGCGGACGCGGACGACGGGCCCGTCGACCTCCGCGACGACCGGCGCCGAGCCATGCCGGAAGGCATTGGTGACCAGGTTGGCCAGTATCCGCTCGACCCGCCGGGCATCGGTGTCGACCAGGCTGTCGCGGACCACCCGCACCTCGACGGGCCCCTGGCCCGGGACGACCGCCGCCCGCACCGCCCGCCGGGTCAGCTCGCCCAGCTCCCGTACCTCCGTCTCGGCGCGCTCGGCGTCCCCGTCCAGCCGGGCCACCTCCAGGACGTCCTCCATCAGACCGCTCACCCGCCGCGCCCGCTCCTGGACCATCTCCGTGGGGCGGCCCGGCGGCAGCAGGGCGGCGGCCGCGACCAGGCCCGCGATGGGGGTGCGCAGCTCATGGGAGATATTGGCGGTCACCTCGCGCTCGGCCTGGATCCGGGCGGCGAGGGCGTCGGCCATCCGGTTGACGGCCTGGATCATCCGGGCTGTCTCGTCCTTGCCGCCCCGGGGCCGCAGCCGTGCGGTGAGATCGCCGTCGGCGATCCGCTCGGCGATCCTGGCGGAGGAATTCAGCCGCCGTCCCACCACGGTCGCCAGGCCCACCCCGACGACACAGGCGAAGGCGGTGCCCAGGCCCCCGGCCAGCAGCAGGACATCGTCGAGATCGCGCAGATTGCGGGTTTCCCGGCTGTAGGGGCGCTTGACGACGATGATGTCCGCGCCCAGCCGGCTGGCCGCCCACAGCATGGGATCCCGCCCGTCGCGGTCCTCCAGGTAGACGGCGCGCTTGCCCTTCTCCACGACCCTGCGCAGCGGGCCGGGCATCCGGGGCGGGTTCACCAGGGTGTGGGTCCGCCAGACGTTGCCCGCGGCGTGGTCCTCGACGGCGGCGACCAGCCGGGCGTCCAGGCTGTCGGACGCCGCCTCGAACTGGTTCATCGCGGTGCGGTGGTGCACCACAAAGCCCATGAGGACGGCGACCAGCGCGGCGGTGACGGCGATCGCCGCGCCGATCTTCGTACGCAGTCCCATGGGTTCCAGGCTCCTCGGCGGTCAGCGCTTCGGTACATAGAGCCGCAGGTCCCGCAGCTCGTTGTGCTGCTCCGGCGGCAGCCCCTCGGCGATGACCGCGGCCCGACCGTAGTAGGCGGAACGATCCTGCCTCACCAGGCCGCCAAGCCTGACCTTGGCCCGGTGGGGGTGCACGGCACAGTCCGGCATGCACCAGGTGCCGGACACCTCGCCGGTCGCCTCGGCGGTCGGCCCGTCCCAGCTCTTCCAGTGCAGACCGGTGAGGTGGATGGTCCCGTTGACCTCGATGGACGCGGGACGCGTCAGCTCGGGCCGGTCGGGGCCCTCGACGACATAAGCGGGCACCGAACCGGCCGCGGGCTTCGCCGCGGGGCCGGTCACCTTGAGCCCGCTCGGATCGCCGCACCCGGTCAGCAGTGCACCCAGCAGACCGACGGCGAGCACGGTGCCGCCGAAGGTCTTGGTGAGTGGTCGCACGGGGTTCCTCACGTAGGGCTATTCGTGGCAAATGTTACCGGTGTGGGTGACTCGGCTTCCGCGCCCTTGACGCTGCGCGGACATCTGCTCATAGGATCTCGGCGCTTACGTGGTCCAGTCCAGGAACCGCAGCGCCATGGGAGGTCACCCCATGCACATCCCCCGTCGCACGATCCTCGGAGCCCTCGCCGGAACCGCCGCCCTGGGCGGGATGGCGACGCCCCCCGCCGCCGCGGAGCCGCCCGCGGCCGGCGGAAGCGGCGGCGCGGCCGGCGCGGCCCTCGCCCGGCTGCTCCCCCGCCACCACCACCAGGTCACCTTCCGCACCCTGCCGCACCGGGGCGGCGCGGATGCCTTCCGGGTGACCGGGACACCGGGCCGGATCCTCGTCGAGGGCACCACCCCGGCCGTCCAGCTCACCGGCTTCCACTGGTACCTCAGACACACCGCGCACGCCCACTTCTCCTGGGCCGGCGCCCAGACCGGCCTCCCCGACAGACTCCCCGCCGTGCGTACCCCCCTCACCAGGACCGCGAACGTCCGGCACCGCTTTGTGTTCAACGACACCAACGACGGCTACACCGGCCCCTATCACGGCTGGGACTACTGGGAGCACGAGCTCGACATCCTGGCCCTGTACGGCTTCAACGAGGTACTCGTCTATGCGGGCGCCGACACCGTCTACCACCGGACCTTCCTCGAACACGGCTATCACGACCAGGAGTTGCGGTCCTGGGTCCCCGGCCCCGCGCACCAGCCGTGGTGGCTGATGCAGAACATGGCGTCCTTCGGCGGCCCCGTCTCGCACGCCCTCCTCGACCGCCGCACCGCCCTGGCCAAGAAGATCGTGCGGCGGCTGCGCGAACTGGGCATGACCCCCGTGTTCCCCGGCTACTACGGCACCGTGCCGCCCGGCTTCGACCGGCGCAACCCGGGTGCGCGCATCGTCCCGCAGGGCGACTGGCCGGGCTTCCGCCGCCCCGACTGGCTCGACCCGCGCACCCCGCACTTCGGCCGCGTCGCCCGTACCTTCTACCGGGTCCAGCAGGAGCTCTTCGGAGCGACCTCGATGTACAAGATGGACCTGCTGCACGAGGGCGGCACCCCCGGCAAGGTGCCCATCGGCGCCGCCGCCAAGGCCGTGGAGAAGGCCCTGCGCACCGCCCACCCCGGGGCGACCTGGGCCGTCCTGGGCTGGCAGAGCAACCCCCGGCGCGAGATCGTCGACGCCGTCGACCGCTCCCGGATGCTCGTCCTCGACGGGCTCTCCGACCGTTTCCCCACCGTGACGGACCGCGAGAAGGACTGGGGCGGCACCCCCTACGCCTTCGGCTCCATCTGGAACTTCGGCGGCCACACCGCGCTGGGCGCCAACGCACCCGACTGGGCCGAGCTGTACCACCGCTGGCGCACCAAGCAGGGCAGCGCCCTGCACGGCATCGCGCTGCTGCCCGAGGCCGCCGACAACAACCCCGCCGCCCTGGCCCTCTTCGCCGACCTGCCCTGGACGGACGGGCCGGTGAACCTCGCCACCTGGTTCGGCCAGTGGCCCGTCCAGCGCTACGGCGGCACCGACCCCCATGCGGCGCAGGCCTGGGACGTGCTGCGCCGCACCGCCTACGGGACCTCCCGCGCGGACAGCTGGAGCGAGGCGGCCGAGGGGCTCTTCGGCGCCCGGCCCGACCTCGCGGTCGAGCATGCGGCGAGCTGGTCGCCCCCCAAACTGCGGTATGACGCCGCCGAGTTCGACAAGGCCCTGCCCGCGCTGCTGGCCGTCGCCCCCGCCCTGCGGAGCAGCTCCGCCTACCGGTACGACCTCCTCGATGTCGCCCGGCAGTCGGCGGCCAACCGCAGCCGGCTGCTGCTGCCGGGCATCAAGTCGGCGTACCAGGCCGGGGATCGGGGGCGCCTGGGGGAGCTGACCCGGCAGTGGCTGGGCTGGCTGGACCTGCTGGAGGAGCTGGTCGCCACGGACGGCCGCCATCTGCTGGGCCGTTGGATCGCCGACGCCCGCGCCTGGGGGTCCGACGCCGCCGAGCGCGACCGCCTGGAGCACGATGCCGTCTCGCTGCTGACGGTGTGGGGGCCGCGCGCCTCGGCGAACGGCGGCAAGCTGCACGACTATGCCAACCGGGAGTGGTCCGGGCTGGTCGGCGGGCTGTACCGGCTGCGCTGGACGACGTACTTCACCGAACTGGACGCGGCCCTGGCGGCGGGCCGGGGGCCCAAACCGATCGACTGGTTCGCGCTGGAGGACGGCTGGACCCGGAAGCGGCCGCAGTTCCCGGCGCAGCCGGTGGGGGACGTGTTCCAGGTCGCCCGCAAGGTGGCGGGCCGCCTGTGAATCAGGGCCGGGTCCGACGGGCCGGCGCGCCGTGCCGGGCGTCCGGCCGGTCGGTTCATTGCCCCGGGCCAATGATCTCCATCACCGTGGCCGGTACACCGACACCAGACAGGAGACCGAGGCCCGGAACGGCACCTCCAGCCGGTCGATGCGCCGCCGCAGCTCCGCCGGCGCCACATGACGGGCCGTGGGCCCCATGGAGGCCAGGTTCCCGATGTCCTCGGCGGCCAGCGTCAGCCGATGCTCATGGCACTCCGTGCGCTCCTCGCGGAACCGCTCGCCCAGCGTGCGGTGCAGCCGGTCCGCCTTGGCCGCATCCACCGCCAGCAGCCCCAAGGGGCCGCGCAGCTCGGCCAGGTGACGTGGCGTCGGAACAACCACCACCAGCACCCCGCCGGGCCGCAGCACGCGATGGAACTCCTCGCCGTTGCGGGGCGCGAAGACATTGATCACCACATCGACGGAGCCCGGGCGCACCGGCAGCGGACGCCATACGTCCCAACTCGCCGCCCCCGCCCGTGGATGCGCCCGGGCGGCCTGGCGCAGGGCGAACTTGGAGGCGTCCAGCCCCAGGCCGACGGCGCCCGGCAGGGCGTCCAGCACGGCGGCCAGGTAATGGCCGGTGCCCACTCCGGCGTCCAGCACGGTGCCGTCCGGCGGGGCCGACCGCGCCACCACGCCCGCCAGCGCGCTCATCAGCGGCGCGTAGTGCCCGGCGCCCAGAAACCCGGCACGGGCCCGCACCATGGCCGCGGTGTCGGCGGTCCCCGCTCGCATGTCGCCGGTCAGCAGACCGGCGTATCCCTGGCGGGCGAGGTCGAAGGCATGCCGGTTGGCACAGCGCAGCGAGCCGTCGGCGGGCGCGAAGGACTCCCCGCACAGCGGGCACACCAGCAGGGCGAGCAGCGCATCATGTGCGGACGGGGCGACGGGCATGATCCTCTTCGGCGGCGGTTCGACTGTGGAGGGCCGGGCAGCCGGCGCAGACGATGATCAAGAGACTAACACCGGCGGGAGGGCTGGATTCCGGCCGTCACAAGGGATCTGACGGGCGGAATCCCCACCCCGGTCCTCCCGCGAAATGGCCGCCCGGCCGGCCTTCCCGCCATGGCCACAACCTTCAACCTCTGGTTGAATCAAGGGAGTTCCGCGGCCGTCCGCATCGTGCCGCACAGCGGAGGTGGGTGCGATGTCCGGTGCCGCGAAACGGCCGACGCTGGCCGGCAGCCTCAACCGGCTGTTCGACGACCTCCGCCCGGAGGGCCCCCGCGGGCGGAGGTATACGAACGAGGAAGTGGCGGCGGCGATCAAACGGGAGAACCCCCATGTGCGGGTGGGCGGCGCCTATATATCGGCCCTCAGAAAGGGCACCAAGAAACATCCGTCCACCGACCTGGTGACGGCACTGTCCCGGTTCTTCGGGGTCCCGGTCGCCTACTTCCTGGACGATGCCACCGGCTCGCGGACCCTCGCCGAGCTCGAGCTCGCCCGGCTCGCCCATCATCACCCGGTGCGAAGACTCGCCCTGCGCGCCCTGGAGTTGTCCCCGGAAGGGCTCTCCCTGGTGGCCGAGCTGATCGAGCGCGTACTGGCGGACGACCGAGCCACCCGGCGACCGTCCGCCAGCCACTGAGCGGGAAACGAACCGTTCCTATTCAGTGAGCAGGAGTGAGTCTTGGACCCACACCTGGTCACTG
>NZ_JBDJPF010000107.1:0-11047 GCF_054957865.1 Streptomyces xingningensis | reverse complement strand
AAGCCCTGATCCTCGCCGAGCAGATGGAACAGGCCGGCGTCCCCTCCGGAACGCCGACCGTCATCGCCGCCGGCGAGGGCTGAGCCGCCGTCGGCTGACGCACCCCGGCGCATGGCCGTGCTCCGCCCGCCGCGGCGGAGCACGGCCATATCCCCTGCGCGCAGGGGGTACCAGCGGGAACCGGGAGGTACAGTGCCAAGACCTGTTCTCCTTTGGCCTCCGGCCCGCGACGGTGAGGCAACCCGACACGTGTTGACGACGACCACCACCAAGGTCCTGGAGCCCGCCGAACTCGACGCCGCCCTCGCGGTCCTCGACCGCGAGCCCGTCGCCAACGCCTTTGTCACCGCCCGCGTCCGCATCGCCGGACTCGACCCCTGGCGGCTCGGCGGCGAGATGTGGGGCTGGTACGCGGGCGGACGCCTGGAGTCGCTCTGCTATGCCGGAGCCAACCTCGTCCCCATCTGCGCGGGTCCCGAGGCCGTACGGGCGTTCGCCGACCGCGCCCGCCGGGCCGGCCGCCGCTGCTCGTCCATCGTCGGCCCCGCCCCCTCCACCGCCGCCCTCTGGTCCCACCTCGAACCCCACTGGGGCCCCGCCCGCGAAGTCCGCCCGCACCAGCCGCTGATGATCACCCGGTCGATGCCCGTGGGCATCGAGCCCGACCCGCTCGTCCGCCGGGTCCGCAAGGACGAGATGGAGGTCGTCCTTCCGGCCTGTGTGGCGATGTTCACCGAGGAGGTCGGCATCTCGCCGCTCGCCGGTGACGGCGGACTCCTCTACCAGGCACGCATCGCCGAACTCATCGGCTCCGGCCGCTCGTTCGCCCGCTTCGAGAACGGACGTGTCGTCTTCAAAGCGGAGATCGGCGCCGCCACCGACCGGGCCTGCCAGATCCAGGGCGTCTGGGTCGCCCCGGAACACCGCGGCCGAGGCCTGTCCGTCACCGGCATGGCCGCCGTGCTGCGCTACGCCCTGCGCGAGGTCGCCCCGGTCGCCAGCCTCTATGTCAACGACTACAACGCCGCCGCCCGCGCCGCCTACCGCAAGGTGGGCTTCGAGGAGGTCGGCGCGTTTATGAGCGTGCTCTTCTGAGCCGTTCCGGCGCTCCCCCGGCCAACGCCGGGAGGTGCCCCCGGGCACGATGCCCCGCCCGGTAGCCTCCCGGCATGGATGACATCGTGGTCGGGCCGCTCGACCTCGCCGCACGGGTGGACGATGCGCTGGCCGTGCAGGCGCTCGCCTTCGGGCTCACCGCGGAGGAGGTCGGCGTCCGGCGTCATATCGTGCTCCGGCACTTCACCAGCCCCGGCGCCCGCGCCCTTGGCGCGACAACGGACACCGGACGGCTCGTCGGCTTCGTCTATGGGATGCCCAACGACCGTACGCACTGGTGGTCCACCGTCGTCGAGCCGTATCTGCGGGCCACCGGGTGCGAGGACTGGCTCGACGACTCCTTTGTCATCACCGAGCTGCACGTCCACCCCGCCTACCAGAACCGGCGGATCGGCCGGTCCCTGATCACCGCCATCACCGCGGACGCCCTGGAACCCCGCTCGATCCTCTCCGCCATCGACACCGAGAGCCCGGCCCGGGCCCTCTACCGCAAGCTGGGCTACCGGGACTTGGCCCGGCAGGTGGTCTTCCCCAGTGCGGCCAGCCCCTATGCGGTGATGGGGGCGGAACTGCCGCTGCTGCGCTGACGGTCCGGACGATTGCCAGTGCCTCATCGCTCCCGCCCCGCTCAGCACAACCCCGCGAACTCCAGCAGCAGTTCACCCGCCGGTCGGGCGCCGAGCGACAGCTCGCGCACACCCGCCGCCACCGCCCGGAAGACCGCCCAGCCGCGCAGCCGCTCACGGTCGACGTCCAGCGAATCCGCCAGCTTCGCCACCCGCCGCCGCGCCGCGGCCGCCGCACCGGGCGCGGCCAGCAGGGTGTCCAGCCGGTCGCGGACCGGCCAGGCCAGGTCGTACGCCCGCTCGCCCACCAGCGGGCGCGGCCCCACGGCCAGCCAGGGCGTGCGGTCGCCCGCCAGCACCTTGCCCTGGTGGTAGGCGCCGTGCAGCAGACTCGGCGGCTCGGCGGAGGGAGGGCCGGCGGCCAGCGCGTCCCGCAGCTCCAGCGCCTCGTCGATCAGCGCCCGCAGCTCCGCCGCCCAGGGCTCGTCCCGGCACCCGCGCAGGGTGCCGGCCAGCGCGGCCGAGTGCTCGGCCACCGTCGGGAAGCCGGGCTCGTCGGGGGGCCGCACCCACAGCCGCTGCAGGGTCGCCGAGGCCTCCAGAACGGCCTTGGGTTCCGGCAGCGACCGCAGGTTCACCTCACCGTGCAGCCGCTCCAGCAGCAGCGCACCCGCCTGCGGCTCGGCACGCAGCGGCCGTACCGCGCTCATGCCGTTCCAGTGCGCGAGCGCGGCGTGCTCCAGCGCGGCCGGGCCGCCCGGCAGGGTGAGCTTGAGCGCGGCCGCGGCGCCGTCGGACCGCCGGACCAGGACGACCATGCTGCCGCGCCCGCCCGGTGTCTGTACCCGGTCGGGTGTCAGCTCCCAACGCTCCAGGTACTCCCGGGCGGTGGCCGGCAGTGTCGCGAGCCACTGCCGCCCGGCGTCCCCGTGGACCGGGTCCGAACTCAGGGCGCGAACCAGCCGCTCCGGCGGTTCGAGGCGGTCGTTCGCATTGGCCATCCCCGCGCTGTCCCTTTCCTTCTCGCCCTACGTTCTTGCAGGTCACCGCCGTACCGCCGGACCGCTCGGCGAGGGGCTCGGCCCGGCCGCGGCGGCCCGTTCGGCGAGCCCAGGGAAGGCTACGCTGCCGTCCCGCCAGCGCGCCGCCCGCACTGCCGCCTCGCGCAGCGCGGCCGCCGCCTCGCCGCGCAGCGCACCGGTGGCGGCGCGCACCAGGTCGGCGTAGACGCCGGCGACCCGGCTCTCCAGCTCCGCCGCCAACCGCACCGCGGCGTCCGCGTCCGGCACCGGGAACGGCAGCTCATATCCGGCGGCCGCCGCCTCGGGCCGGCCGCCCAGGTCCCGTACGGTGCGGGCCAGCGCATCGCGCCGGGCCCGGTGCGCGTCATACGCCGCGCGCGCCTCCCTGGCATGCGCCTCGTCCACCCGCCCGCCGACCACCCCGTAGCCGTACACGGCGGCGTGCTCGGCCGCGAGCGCCGCCTGGGCCGCCGTCAGCGCGGTCATGGGTTGCCTCCCAGCAGCTGGGCATGGGCCGCGCCCGCCGCCGCGACCGAGGCGAGGAGCCGGGCGAGCTCGGGCGGGGCGGATCCCAGCGCGGCGGTACGGGCGTCGGTGGTGCGCCGCTCGGCGTCGGCCAGGGCGGCGAGCGCCGCCTGCTCGTCATCGGGGACGCGGACCGGGGCCGTGGAAGCGGAAGACGCAGAAGACGGGGTCGCGGTGGCGCCGAATGCCTCGGAGTGCAGGGCGACTTCGGACCGCAGCGGCCGCAGCCTGGGGGCGAGCCCGGGGTGCGCGGCGAGGGTCGCGTCATAGCGCTCCAGCAGCGCCGCCGACTCGCGCCCGGCGCGGGCGCGCAGCTCCCGCTCGGCCGAGGCACGGGCATCGGCCCCGGCATCCCGGCCGGCGGAGCAGCCGGAGAGCAGCAGGGCCGCCGCACCCCCGGCCAGCACCCTGCGTCTGCGCGGGCCTTCGGCGCCTCGCGTCGTCGTGGTGAGCGGCACGATCCTCTTTCCGCCGGGCCTGTAGTGATCACGGCCATGATCACCGCACGCGAGCGTACCGGTGCGCGGTGAGGTGCTCGGGGACGAGCCACCGAATCGTCAGCCGGCTGCCGGAACAGATAGGCTTTGACCTGACACGCGACTTTCCCACAACAGCACACGCGGCCGAGGAGTCACCCGGATGAGCACCACCCAGAGCGAGCGGCTGCGCGAGCTGCTCGCCCCTCTCGTCAGCGCGCGGGAGCTGGATCTGGAAGAGGTCGAAGTGACACCGGCCGGCAAGCGCCGGGTGCTGCGCGTCGTGGTGGATTCCGACGAGGGCGTCCAGCTGGACGAGTGCGCCGAGCTGAGCCGCGAGGTCTCCGAGAAGCTCGACGAGACGGACGCCATGGGCGGCGCCCCGTACGTCCTGGAGGTCACCTCCCCCGGCGCGGACCGCCCGTTGACCCTCCACCGCCACTATGTCCGGGCCACCGGGCGGCTGATCAAGGTCCGGCTCACCGAGGGCGGCGAGCTGGTCGCACGGATCACGGCCGTGGACGACGAGGGGCTCGACCTCGAGGTGCCGGGCGTCAAGGGCCGCAGGCCCACCTCCCGCCGGCTGGCGTTCGGCGAGATCGCCAAGGCCCGGGTGGAGATCGAATTCAACCGCAAGTCGGTTCAAGAGGCCGCGAAGCCCGTGGACGACGAGAGCCAAGAGGAGGCGTAGCCGTGGACATCGACATGAGTGCCCTGCGGGGTCTGGTGCGAGAGAAGGAGATCTCCTTCGACCTGCTGGTCGAGGCGATCGAGTCGGCCCTCCTCATCGCCTACCACCGCACCGAGGGAAGCCGCCGCCGGGCCCGGGTGGTGCTGGACCGCGACACCGGCCATGTGACGGTCTGGGCCAAGGAGGACCCGCAGGACCTCGAGGAGGGCGCGGAGCCCCGCGAGTTCGACGACACCCCGTCCGGCTTCGGCCGGATCGCCGCGACCACCGCCAAGCAGGTCATCCTCCAGCGTCTGCGGGACGCCGAGGACGAGATCACTTTCGGTGAGTTCGCGGGCCGTGAGGGCGATGTCGTCGCGGGCATCGTCCAGCAGGGCAAGGACCCCAAGAACGTCCTGGTCGACATCGGCAGGCTGGAGGCCATCCTGCCGGTGCAGGAACAGGTGCCCGGCGAGGAGTACACGCACGGCACCCGCATCCGCACCTATGTGGTGCGGGTGGCCAAGGGCGTGCGCGGCCCGTCGGTGACCCTCTCGCGCACCCACCCCAACCTGGTGAAGAAGCTCTTCGCCATGGAGGTCCCGGAGATCGCCGACGGCTCGGTGGAGATCGCGGCGATCGCCCGCGAGGCCGGCCACCGCACCAAGATCGCCGTCCGGTCCACCCGTTCCGGCCTCAACGCCAAGGGTGCCTGCATCGGCCCGATGGGCGGCCGGGTCCGCGCGGTGATGGCCGAGCTGCACGGCGAGAAGATCGACATCGTCGACTGGTCGGACGACCCGGCCGAGCTGGTGGCGCACGCCCTGTCCCCCGCGCGGGTGAGCAAGGTCGAGGTCGTGGACCTCGCCGCGCGCTCGGCCCGGGTGACCGTCCCCGACTACCAGCTCTCCCTGGCCATCGGCAAAGAGGGGCAGAACGCCCGCCTCGCCGCCCGGCTCACCGGCTGGCGGATCGACATCCGCCCGGACACCCCGCAGCCCGCCACGGCGTCCTAGCGGAAGCGGCGGAAGCACGCACGGCGCGCGGCAGCGTCCGGGGGCGCGCAAAAGCCGCCCCCGCCGGGCCCGCCCGGCCGTATCACGGCCGGTCCCGGGCCCGGGAGCATGGTCAAAACGGATGCGCGGCCGATCTGTCCCCCGAAGGGGTGGGGTTGGCGCAGGGAGGTAGACTTAAGCAGTGTCTGGCCGGACGCATGCCCGCGTATGCCCTGAACGCACCTGTGTGGGGTGCCGGGAGCGAGCGGCCAAGGGCGATCTGCTGCGGATCGTGCTGATCGAGGGCGCCTGTGTCCCCGATCCTCGCGGTACGCTGCCCGGCCGGGGTGCCTCTGTGCACCCCACACTCGTCTGCCTCGAGCAGGCGGTCCGCCGTCGGGCGTTCCCCAGGGCCTTCAAAAGCCCGGGACCGTTTGACATCGCGGAGCTGCGTCGATACGTCGAACGTGTCGAGCGGCAACAGTTCGGCCCCGCACCCGCGGGGAATGGCCCCACCGTAAGAAGAACGCACGGGTAACCGTGCGGTCAGGTACCTCGCGAGTTGGAAGTAGGTCGAGATTGCGATGAGCACTCGATGAGTACGCGATGAGTACGCCCATGAAGTAGCGACGGTCCGGATGACAAACCGGACCTAGAAGGAGCGAAGTGGCTAAGGTCCGGGTATACGAACTCGCCAAGGAGTTCGGAGTGGAGAGCAAGGTCGTCATGGCCAAGCTCCAAGAACTTGGTGAATTCGTCCGTTCGGCGTCCTCGACGATCGAGGCGCCGGTCGTCCGCAAACTGACTGATGCGCTGCAGGGACCCGGTGGCAACGCCGGCAAGTCCGCTGCCAAGCCCGCGGCGCCGCGCAAGGCCGCGGCCCCGAAGCCGGGCGCGCCCACTCCGGGCGCCCCGCGCCCCGCCGCCCCGGCGCCCAAGCCGGCCGCGGCTTCCCCCACCCCCAAGCCCGCCGCCGCGGCGCCGGCTCCCGGCCCGCGTCCCGGCCCCAAGCCCGGCCCGGCGGCTCCGGCCAAGCCGGCCTCGGTCACCCCGGTGCCCGCCGCCGAGTTCTCCGCGCCCCCGGCGCAGCCCTCGACTCCGTCCGCCCCGCGCCCCGGCGCCACCCCCGGTCCGCGTCCGGGTGCCCGTCCGGGTCCGGCCGGGCAGCGTGACGGCGGCCGTCCCGAGCGTGCCCCGCGTCCCGGCCAGGGCCAGGGCGGTTCGCGTCCGGGTACCCGTCCGGCCGGTCCGCGCCCGGGCAACAACCCCTTCACCTCCGGTGGCTCCACCGGCATGGCCCGCCCGCAGGCCCCGCGCCCGGGCGGCGCGCAGCGTCCCGGCGGCGGCCACGGCGGTCCCGGCGCCCCGCGTCCGCAGGGCGGCCCCGGTGGCGCGCCCCGTCCGCAGGGCCAGGGTTCCCGCCCGACGCCCGGCGGCATGCCCCGTCCGCAGGCTCCCGGTGGCGCTCAGCGCTCTGCCGGCGGCCCTGGTGGCGCCCCCTCCGGCAACCGCCCGAACCCGGGCATGATGCCGCAGCGCCCGGCCGCCGGCCCGCGTCCGGGCCCCGGCGGCGGTGGCCGTGGTCCCGGTGGCGCCGGTCGTCCCGGTGGCGGTGCCGGTCGTCCGGGCTTCGCCGGTCGTCCGGCCGGTCCGGGCGGCGGCGGTCGTCCCGGTGGTGGTGGCGGTGGCTTCGCCGGCCGTCCCGGTGGCGGTGGCCCCGGTGGCGGCGGTGGCTTCGGCGGCGGTCGTCCCGGCTTCGGTGGCCGTCCCGGCGGCCCGGGTGCCCGTGGTGGCACACAGGGTGCCTTCGGCCGTCCCGGCGGTCCGGCCCGTCGTGGCCGCAAGTCCAAGCGCCAGCGGCGTCAGGAGTACGAGGCCATGCAGGCCCCGTCCGTCGGCGGCGTGATGCTGCCGCGCGGCAACGGCGAGAGCATCCGGCTCTCCCGTGGTGCCTCCCTCACCGACTTCGCGGAGAAGATCGGCGCCAACCCGGCGTCGCTCGTCGCCGTGATGATGAACCTCGGCGAGATGGTCACCGCGACCCAGTCGGTGTCCGACGAGACGCTGACGCTCCTCGGCGACGAGATGAACTACCAGGTTCAGATCGTCAGCCCGGAGGAGGAGGACCGCGAGCTCCTCGAGTCGTTCTCCATCGAGTTCGGTGAGAACGAGGGCGGCGAGGAAATGCTCGTCTCCCGTCCGCCGGTGGTGACCGTCATGGGTCACGTCGATCACGGTAAGACCCGACTGCTGGACGCGATCCGCAAGACGAACGTCGTCGCGGGCGAGGCCGGCGGTATCACGCAGCACATCGGTGCGTACCAGGTTGCCACCGAGGTCAACGGTGAAGAGCGCGCGATCACCTTCATCGACACCCCGGGTCACGAGGCGTTCACCGCCATGCGTGCCCGTGGTGCCAAGTCGACCGACATCGCGATCCTCGTGGTGGCGGCCAACGACGGTGTGATGCCGCAGACGATCGAGGCCCTGAACCACGCCAAGGCGGCCGATGTGCCGATCGTGGTCGCGGTCAACAAGATCGACGTCGAGGGCGCCGACCCGACCAAGGTGCGCGGCCAGCTCACCGAGTTCGGCCTGGTGGCCGAGGAGTACGGCGGCGACACCATGTTCGTCGACATCTCCGCCAAGCAGGGCCTGCACATCGACAGCCTGCTGGAGGCCGTGGTCCTCACCGCGGACGCCTCGCTCGACCTGCGCGCCAACGCGGAGCAGGACGCGCAGGGCATCGCGATCGAGGCCCACCTCGACCGCGGCCGCGGCGCCGTGGCCACCGTCCTCGTCCAGCGCGGTACCCTCCGCGTCGGCGACACGATGGTCGCCGGTGACGCCTACGGCCGGGTCCGCGCGATGCTCGACGACAAGGGCCAGAACGTCGAGGAGGCGGGTCCCTCGACCCCCGTCCTCGTCCTGGGTCTGACCAACGTCCCGGGCGCCGGCGACAACTTCCTCGTCGTCGACGAGGACCGCACGGCCCGCCAGATCGCCGAGAAGCGCGCCGCGCGCGAGCGCAACGCCGCCTTCGCCAAGCGCACCCGCCGGGTGTCCCTCGAGGACCTCGACAAGGTGCTCAAGGCCGGTCTGGTGCAGGACCTCAACATCATCATCAAGGGCGACGCGTCCGGTTCGGTGGAGGCTCTCGAGTCCTCGCTGCTCCAGCTCGACGTCGGCGAAGAGGTCGAGATCCGGATCCTGCACCGCGGTGTAGGTGCGGTCACCGAGTCGGACATCAACCTGGCGACCGGCTCCGACGCGATCGTCATCGGCTTCAACGTCCGCGCCGAGGGCCGTGCCACGCAGATGGCCGAGCGCGAGGGCGTCGACGTCCGGTACTACTCGGTCATCTACCAGGCGATCGAGGAGATCGAGGCGGCCCTCAAGGGCATGCTGAAGCCGGAGTACGAAGAGGTCGAGCTGGGCACGGCGGAGATCCGCGAGATCTTCCGCTCGTCCAAGCTGGGCAACATCGCGGGTGTCCTCATCCGCTCCGGCGAGGTCAAGCGCAACACCAAGGCGCGCCTCATCCGGGACGGCAAGGTGGTCGCGGAGGACCTCACCATCGTCGGTCTGCGCCGCTTCAAGGACGACGTCACCGAGATCCGCGAGGGCTTCGAGGGTGGTATCAACCTCGGAAACTTCAACGACATCAAGGTCGACGACGTCATTGCGACGTACGAGATGCGGGAGAAGCCCCGCGGCTGATCCGCACAGAGCGACTGGGGCCGGTCGGCGGGAGAATTTCCGTCGATCGGCCCCGGCCGTTGCGTGTACGGTTCGAATGAGCCGTACGAATCACGGACACCGAAGGCCCCACGGGTGGCATGAACCCGCACTGCATGTACGTAGGGACGCTGTCCTTTGACCTGCTCCTCGGCGACATACGGTCGCTGAAGGAGAAGCGCTCCGTCGTCCGCCCGATCGTCGCCGAGCTGCACCGCAAATTCGCGGTGAGCGTGGCGGAGGTCGGTGACCAGGACCTGTACCGCCGGGCCGTGATCGGCCTGGCGGCGGTCTCCGGGGACGCGGGGCACCTCACCGACCTACTGGACCGCTGCGAGCGCTGGGTCGCCGCACGTCCTGAAGTGGACCTGCTGTCGGTACGGCGGCGGTTCCACGGCGAGCACGACGACTGAACACCAAGAAGGAGACGGACCAGTGGCCGACAATGCGCGGGCGAAGAAGCTGGCGGACCTCATCCGGGAGGTGGTCGCCCAGAAGCTGCAGCGCGGAATCAAGGACCCGCGCCTCGGCACGCATGTGACCATCACGGACACCCGGGTCACCGGCGACCTGCGGGAGGCGACGGTCTTCTACACGGTCTACGGCGACGACGAGGAGCGGGCCAGCGCGGCCGCCGGACTGGAGAGCGCCAAGGGCCTGCTGCGTTCCGCGGTCGGCAAGGCCGCGGGCACCAAGTTCACTCCCACCCTGGCCTTTGTGCCGGACGCGCTGCCGGAGAACGCCCGGACCATCGAGGACCTCCTCGACCGGGCGCGCTCCTCGGACGCCAAGGTGCGCGAGGTGTCCTCCGGCGCGGCATACGCCGGTGACGCGGACCCGTACCGCAAGCCGGGCGACGAGCACGACGAGGACGCCACCTCCTGATGAACCGCACGTCCAGCACGCCGGACGGCCTGGTCATCGTCGACAAGCCGGCCGGCTTCACCTCGCACGACGTCGTCGCCAAGATGCGCGGCATCGCGCGCACCCGGCGCGTGGGCCACGCGGGGACGCTCGACCCGATGGCGACCGGGGTGCTCGTCCTCGGCGTCGAGCGGGCCACCAAGCTGCTCGGGCACCTCGCGCTGACCGAGAAGGAGTATGTGGCCACCATCCGGCTCGGGCAGAACACCGTGACCGACGACGCGGAGGGGGAGATCACCTCCGCCACCGACGCCACCGGGGTCACCCGGGAGGCGATCGACGCGGGCGTGGCCAAGCTCACCGGTGCCATCATGCAGGTCCCGTCCAAGGTCAGCGCGATCAAGATAGACGGCGTGCGTTCCTACAAGCGGGCGCGCGAGGGCGAGGACTTCGAGATCCCCGCCCGCCCGGTGACGGTCTCCTCCTTCACCGTGCACGCCGTGCACCCGGCCGAGGCCGAGGACGGTACCCCGGTGCAGGACCTGCTGGTCTCCGTCGTCTGCTCGTCCGGTACCTATGTGCGCGCCCTGGCGCGCGACCTCGGTGCCGACACCGGCGTCGGCGGCCACCTCACGGCGCTGCGGCGCACCCGGGTCGGCCCCTACCGGGTCGGCGAGGCGCGCACCCTCGACCAGCTCCAGCAGGAGCTCACCGTGCTGCCGGTCGCGGAGGCGGCCGCCGCGGCCTTCCAGCGCTGGGAGGTGACCGCGGAACAGGCACGACTGCTGGGCAATGGCGTCCGGATCCGGGTGCCGCTCTTCGACACCCCCGGACCGATCGCCGTCTTCGGCCCGGACGGCGCCTTCCTGGCCCTGATCGAGAACCAGGGCGGCCGGGCCAAGAGCCTCGCGGTCTTCGGCTGACCGCCGTCCGGACCACCGTCGGGGGGGGGGGGGGGGGGGGGGGGCGGGCGCGCCCCCCCCCCCCCCCCCCCCCCCCCCCCCCCCCCGCCCCCCCGGCCCGCCCGCCCCCCCCCCCCCCCGCGCGCCCCGCCCCCCCCCCCCCCCCCCCCCCC
>NZ_JBDJPF010000106.1:0-11213 GCF_054957865.1 Streptomyces xingningensis | reverse complement strand
CCCGAGTTGAGTGTTTACACATCGACTCGGGCCTCCGGCCTTTTGCATTTACCGAAAAGCGAGTAGCTGCGACCTGGCCTACGCCACGCAGAACTCGTTGCCTTCCGGGTCCTGCATGATCCACCAGTGACCGGCAGGTCCCTTGTCGACCTCATGGATGCGGGTGGCCCCCAGGCCTTCCAGCCGGACTACCAGTTTGTCGAGGCCGCCCGGCTCACTGTGGACGTCGATGTGCAGGCGATTCTTGCCGGACTTGCCCTCGGGCACGTCCTGGAAGAGCAGCCGCCGGCCGCGGCCAACGCCGCTGATCTGATCGAACGGGTCCTCGGGGTGGCGGATCGCGGCGTAGCCGCGGAAGGTCTTGCGGCCGTGCTGCTCGGTGACCGCCTCCTCGCCAATGTGGCCGGCGGCCAGCAGGTTCTCGATGAGGGCGCTGGGGTCTTCCACCTCGTATTCCAGGACCGCGGCCCAGAAGTCTGCGAGGGCGGGGGCGTTCGTGCTGTCGATGACCAATTTCCAACTCAATACCATGTAACCGGTTATATTGGTTACATGGACTCTTCCGCAACCAAGGGCCTGACGCTGTACTCCCATACCGGCGTCGCCTACCGGTTCGACCCCGGCGCGCTGTGCCTGGAACTGCTGACCACCGGCGGTCCCGGCCCCTACCGCCGGTACGAGGTCCTGCACGAGCCCTCTGACCTGGCCGTCTGGGCGGACCGCTCGCGGCTCACTCCGACGCCCGTGCTGGAGATTTCTGCAGCCGAGGTGGCGGATGCGCGAAGGCTGCGCGACGCGCTGTTCCGAGTGGTCCTCGCCCATGTGCGCGGCGAGCCGCACCCGCCCGGTGACATCAAGGCCATCAACGAGGCAGCCGCCCGTCCGGCCCTGGCACCCGCCATCAGGTCGACCGGAAAGCGGCAGTGGGCCGGGAACCTCAGCGGCACACACCTGGTGGCCACCGTCGCCCAGGACGCCGTAGAGCTGTTGACCGGCCCCTTCGCGCACCGCATCCGCACCTGCGCCGCCGAGGACTGCCACCTCGTCTTCGTCGACACCTCACGCCCCGGCCGCCGCCGTTGGTGCTCCATGGAGCACTGCGGCAACCGCCACAAAGTGAGGGCGCTGCGCGCCCGCAACTCCGAGGAAGGATGACCGCTATGCCCACTGGACTCACCAAGGCCGCCGGCTGGCAGGTCGGGGTGTCCCGCACGCTTCCGCACCCCGCGTCCGTCGTCTGGGACTTCATCAGCAGCCCCGAAGGGATTGCCCTCTGGCTCGGCCCCGGCGCGGTCCTCACCCCGGAACGCGGCGCCCCCTACCGGACGACCGCAGGAGTGACGGGCGAGGTGCGCGGCTACCGCTCGGGGGAGAAGATCCGCGTCACTCACGGCGCCACCACAATCCAGGTCGCCCTTGGTTCCACCGTCAACGGGGCCCGGACAATGGTCCGCTTTCACCAAGAGCACCTGGCCAGCGCTGAAGAGCGTGAACAGCAGCGGGCCCACTGGCAGCGCATCATGGACCAAGTCGCCACCGTGCTCGACCGCCAGTGACGGCAGGTGTGCGATACCTGAGTGGCGTGCATGCGATCCGGTGAGGGTCCGTGGTCTCCCGGAACTATTTGTTTTTGAGCGGTGCGGCTTGCTGTGCGGGGCTGCCGGCGAGGCGGCCGATCGCCTGGGCGAGCTGTCCGGCGTAGTGCTCGACCAGTTCCGGTGAGATGGCATCGGTGTCGAACAGACCGCGGGCCAGCTGGGGGTAGACGGCGAGGGCGTTGCCGGCACTGATGGCGATGAGGAGCAGCGCGGCGGGGTCGAGGCTGTCATCGAGCTCGCCTGTGCGCTGACGCTCGCTGAGTACTTCCACTTCGTGCCGGAGCTGGGCGTTGCGTTCCTGCGCCTCCTCGTCGTTCTCGTCGTCCTTGCCGGTGTCGGCGAGGCCGTCCCAGGCGAGCAGACGCCCGCCAAGGTGGGGGTCGACGCTCGCGTGAACGTTGCGTTTGATCTGCTCGGTGAAGTCCAGGTCGTCGGGGATCGCCTCGGCCTCGTGGGCCCGCCAGCGGCGGCCGATCTCCTGGTACAGGCCCTGTTTGCCATCGAAGTAGTAGGAGATGAGCTGCTGGTTCACGCCGGCGCGTTTGGCGATCTCCGAGACCCGGGCGCCGTCGAAGCCCTTGGCGGAGAACACCTCCACCGCGGCGTCGAGGATGCGCACCTTGGTGCGCTCCGCGTCACGCTGCCGCTCGTGCGGGGCCGGTGACCGCCTGGCCTGTCGCTGCCGCCCGTCCGGTTCTCGGTCCTGTGCCGTGTGCCGTGTAGCCATGACCACGATTTTGTCATACGCCCATGCAACCTAATCAACTATTCGTTTGACAATTGCATGCGGGCAACTGATCCTGCTGTTCGGAGTGCTGGTCGATTCCTGTGCCTGTCCGCGCCGTAGTTCATGGCGCTGCCGCCCGAGCGCCGGGCGACGTCATCGAGGAGAGCTGTCATGGCCCACATCGCCTTTATGAGCCTGGCCGAATCCGGGCATCTCAACCCCATCCTGCCGATCGCCCGGGAGCTGATCGGGCGCGGGCATCGCGTCACCTTTCCCGCTGACCAGTCGATGGCCGGGCGCATCCGACCGACTGGCGCCGAGATCGTCCCCTATGAGCCCCGGCCCGCCGAGTCGATCGTGATCGACAGCATGGACGCCGCCGCACGCGCCACCCTCGCCGTGCTCCAGCAGCTGGAGCACGTTCTGCCGCAGATCGAGGCCGGTTACCCGGGCGACCGGCCGGACCTGATCGTCAACGACTGGCTCGCCTGGGCCGGCCCGATGCTCGCCGCCAAATGGCACACCCCCAGAATCCAGTCCTGGTCCGCCCATGCCGCCAGTGAGGGCTATGACTTCGGCAAGTTCATCGTCGACATGTTTGTCGCCGGCCCGGTCAAGGCCGAGTTCGACACCCTGCTCGCCACCATCCTGAAGCGGCACGGAATCCCCGAGCTCACGCTGCACGACTTCTACAAGCCCGCCGAGTTCAACCTCGTCTACCAACCCAGGTCGTTCCACGTACGCAGTGAGACCTTCGACGACCGCTACGCTTTCGTCGGACCCACCCGGCTGCCCGAGCCCCAGGGCTGGACACCGCCGCGACGCCCGCTGGTCCTCGTCTCCCTCGGTACCCTCATCAGCTGCCGGGACTTCTTCCACACCTGCATCCAGGCGTTCGCCGACCAGCCCTACCACGTCGTGTTGTCCGTGGGCCACGCCATCGATCCGGCCGGCCTCGGACCGCTGCCTGCGAACATCGAGGCACACCGGCAGGTCCCGCAGCCGGCCGTGCTCGCGCACGCCGACGCCTTCGTCACCCACGCCGGTATGAACTCCACCATGGAAGCTCTGGCTGCCGCCGTGCCGGTGGTGGCCATTCCGCACACCCCCGAGCAGCAGACCACCGCCGACCGCATCGTCGAACTGGGCCTGGGCTGTGCCCTTGCCCCCGCCGACGCGACCGCCGAGCGCTTGCGCAATGCGGTCCGCGGTGTGCTGCACGATCCCGCCACCCGGCAGCGGCTGCGCGCCATGCGGGACGACATACTCGCAGCGGGTGGCGCACCCCACGCCGCCGACGCCATCGAGGCCCAACTGCCCGGGTGACGTGCGTCCCTCCGGCGGTGCGCCCGCACTCGATGTTCGACGCGAACGCTCAGGCTTCGCTGTGCGCAGTCACCTTGACGGTGGGGTCCGGGATGCTGCGTCGGGTGAACGCCCACAGCACGAGCCCGAGGCAGCTGAACGCGGCGCCCAGTATGCATACGGCGCCCCAGCCGGCCGCCGTGTAGAGGGAGGTCGAGGCGATGGCGCCGACGGCGCTGCCGATCGAGTAGAAGATCATGTATCCGCCGATCAGCCGGCTGCCCGCGTCCGGGTGCAGCGCGTAGATCAGGGTCTGGTTGGTGACATGGACCGCCTGCACGGCGAGGTCGAGCAGGATCACCCCGACGACCAGGGCCCAGAGCGAGCTGCGGGTGAAGGCCAGGGGCAGCCACGAGGCGGCGAGCAGTGCCAGGGCGATGCCGGTGGTCCGCCCGGAGAGTCCGCGGTCGTTCAGGCGGCCCGCCACGTTCGCGGCCAGGGCACCGGCGACACCGATCAGCCCCAGCGCCCCGATCGCGCTGTGGGACCAGGAGTACGGGGCCTCGCTGAGCGGCAGCGCGATGCTGCTCCACAGGGTGCTGAAGGAGGCGAAGATCAGCAGGCAGAACGCGGCCCGGAGCCGCAGCAGCCGTTCCCCTGCGAAGAGGGTGATCGTGGAGCGCAGGAGCTGTCCGTAGCGCAGGGTGGCCGGCGGAACGGCACTGTGGCGCGGCAGCACCCGGTACAGGACCAGGGCGAGCAGAGCGGTGAGCGACGCCGAGGCGAGGTAGACGGAGCGCCAGCCCGCGAGGTCGGCCAGGAGGCCGGACACGGTGCGGGCGAGCAGGATTCCGGTGACCACGCCGCTGGTGACCATACCGACGACCCGTCCGCGCTCGGCGGGAGGGGCCAGTGATGCCGCGAAGGCCACCAACGTCTGTGTGACGACCGCGAGAAGTCCCGTCGCGGCCATGCCCGCGAGCAGGACCGCCGCCGTGTGGGCGGTGGCCACCACGGCCAGCGCCACCACCAGGAGCAGCAACTGGGACACGATGAGCCGTCTGCGGTCGGTCATGTCGCCCAGCGGTACGAGGAAGAAGAGTCCCAGCCCGTATCCGACCTGGGTGAGGGTGACCACGATGCCGACAAGTGCCGGGCTCATGGCGAGGTCGTGGCCGATGGTCACCAGGAGCGGCTGGGAGAAGTAGACGTTGGCCACCGCGGCCCCGCAGGCGACGGCGAACAGTATGACGACGCCACGGGACAGGACGAACCCGGAACCTTCCCCGCTTCGCGCCTCGGTCTGTCGTGTCACGGCCTCACTGTTGCCGGGCATCAGCGTTCCTCCCCATATCTGGTTTCATCTTGCTACCAGTGGCGACGGTAACTTTTTTGGTAGCATGTTGCAACCATCCTGAGAGTGAGGGACGCCATGGTGACCAGGACGCGCTTCGACGGCAGCGAATGCCCCGTCGCCCGGTCGGTGGACTCGATCGGCGACTGGTGGTCCCTGCTGATCGTGCGGGACGCCTTCGACGGAAGCCGGCGCTTCGGGGAGTTCCAGCGCAGCCTCGGCGTGGCGAAGAACATCCTCACCGCGCGTCTGCGCGCCCTGGTCGCCGGTGGCGTCCTCGAATCCGTCCCCGCCTCGGACGGCAGCGCCTACCGCGAGTACGTACTGACTCCGAAGGGCAAGGCGCTCTTCCCCGTCATCGTGGCGCTGCGGCAGTGGGGCGAACAGAACTTCTTCGCCCCCGGCGAACCACGCTCACAGTTGGTCGACCGCCGACAGGGACATCGCCTCCGCGCACTGGAAGTGCTGTCCGCGGACGGGCGACGGCTGGACCCCGACGACACCACCGTCCGTAAGAGCTCCACCCAGTGATCCGAGCCGGAGACCCGGTGCCGACGCTGCTCCGCCGATGATTCCGACAACGCGT
Source organism: Streptomyces xingningensis (assembly GCF_054957865.1). NCBI lineage: Bacteria > Bacillati > Actinomycetota > Actinomycetes > Kitasatosporales > Streptomycetaceae > Streptomyces > Streptomyces xingningensis. The sequence goes on along the minus strand of NZ_JBDJPF010000106.1, from coordinate 5,643 downwards.
CGCCCTCGTCCGGCAGTTGCCGGACGAGGGCGACGCGTTGAGCAGGACGCCTTCGTACCGCTTGCGGTGTCGACGTGCCGACGCTTGGGAGCCGGTCCCGCCGGGCTCCGGAAAAGTCAGCACTCAGGCCGACTTCGCAGTCAGGCGGTCTCCACCTGGAGGATCTCGGCGAGGGACCGGTGAGCGCCGGCCCGGGCCGGGAGGACGGTCAGCGCCGGGATGAGTACCACCGTGCCGAGGAGGACGGCGGCCAGCCACAGAGGGTTGGGGAGCGTTACGGTTCCGCCGTGTCGCAGCGTGGTGTAAAGCAGGATCCCGCCGGGGAGTCCCAGCACGGCGCCGAGGAGCGCGGGGATCGCCTGGGCTGTCACCAGGCCGGAGGTGACCTGCCCGGGGCTCGCGCCGAGTGCCCGTACCACCGCTGAGGAGCGCCGGGCATCGAGCACGGTGGCCCAGACGATGAAGACCGCGTTGATCGAGGCAAGGGCGCCGATCATCACCGCGATCAGCAGCATCGTCTGATCCAGTTGGCCGGCCAGGGGATTGCTCAGCGCGTCCGGGCCCGTGAAGTGCTCGGAATCGACGCGCTGGTGGGAGATCAGCACGGCGACGACCCCACTGACCGTGATGGCTATGCTCGCCACTCCCAGCGCGGCGCGGCGCGGCCGCCGGGCCACCAGGCGCAGGCCGAGCAGCAGCGCCACCGGCAGCCGCGCGGACAGCGCGATCAGCCGGCCGCGGCGCTTCGGCGCCCGCGCCGCGTTCGCCAGCGCCTGTACGGTGCTGGTCCGCGCGGCTCGCACAGCCGGGAAGAAGGTCGCGACGACCGCCACGGCCAGCGTCGTGGCGACCACGATCGCCCCCTCGGCCGCGGTCACCGGTGGCAGCCCGGAGCTGCCGAGCAGGCCCGCGGTGTCACCGGTGAGCTCGGGCGCCACGAACGCGCCGACAGCTATACCGGCCCCGGCCGCGACCAGCGCGACCACCACATATTCGGCCAGCAGCACCATCGCGACCAGCCGTGGCGTCCCGCCGACCGCCTTGAGCAGCCCGACCCGGCGGGTCTGGTCGGCCATGCGGCCCCCGACCAGGACCGCCACGCTCGCGACGGAGAGCAGGCCGAGCAACGAACTGCCGACGAGCAGGTCCCCGCGCACCGTCTCGGTCGTCCGGGCGTTCCGGCGCTGGATGTCCGGCCAGGCCTCGGCGCCGAGCACGGCGTTGCCCGGTGCCGGCCGATCCATCTCGACCTGGTCGGTGAACGCCTGCGCGGAGTCGGGGTTCGCAAGCTTGAGGTTCATCATGTAGTAGATCGGGTTCCGCGTGCTTGCCAGCGCCTGGGTATCGGTCCGCGTGGCCCAGATCAGACCGCTGTTGTCCCGCTCGGGCTTGCTCGAGGACATTTCGCAGTTGGTCAGGCAGGCCGCCGGGAACGGGGCGATGGCGGCGCTCACCGCGAGGCCGGAGACCGTGAACTCCTTGTCGGAGACGGTGATCCGGTCGCCGACACCGACGCCGAGCGCGCGGGCCAGCCCGGCCTCCACGACCACCGAACCGTCCGGGCCGACCCAACGGCCGGCGGTCAGCTTCGGCTGGTCCACCGCCGCCGGGCCGGCATCCCGGCCCAGCACCTGTGCACCGGTCGAGTGGCCGTGCGCCCGGACGACACCCCAGGTCGAGGGGTACGGACCGCTGTGGGCGGTGACGCCGGGCCGCTTCGCAACCGCGGTCAGCGCGGTGAGTTGATCGTCCGTGACCACCGGTGCGATGCGCTTGCCGATCAGCTTCAGCACCACGTCCGGCCCGACCGTGGCGGCCCTTGTCCGCTCGTAAGGCTGTCTGGTCACGTCGCGCAGCGCCAGACCCAGGGTCAGGGTCGTGCTCACGGCGGCGATGACCAGCAGCAGCAAGACCGCCTCCGTGCGGCGGCGGCGCAGGTCCCGGAACGCGAGTCGCAGAATGAGTCGGAGCCGTCCCATGAGCTCAGCCCTCCAGACCGACAATTGAGGCGAGCGTGCCCCGGCTTCCGCCGGTCAGCCGGGTCACATCGGCCAAGGACCCGTCGCGGATTGTGACCATCCGGTCCGCGGTCGCTGCGATCCGCGAGTCGTGGGTGACGATGATCAGGGTCTGCCCGGCGTCGTGCAGGCTGTCGAACAGCCGGAGCACTTCCAGCGTCGCCTCGCTGTCCAAGTTGCCGGTGGGCTCATCGGCCAGGACCAGCAGCGGCTCGTTCACCAGCGCCCTGGCCACCGCGACCCGTTGGCGCTGGCCGCCGGAGAGCGCGGACGGCACGTGCGAGGCCCGGTCGGCGAGACCGACCTGCTCCAGCAAACCGAGCGCGCGCTTGCGCGCTGCCCGGGGCGAGCGCCCGGCCAGCAGCGCGGGCAACTCCACGTTCTCCACCGCGGTCAGCTCGTCCGTCAGGTGGAATGCCTGGAAGACAAACCCGATCGCATCGCGCCGGAACCGGGACAGCGCACGCTCGCTCATCGTGTCGACGCGCTTGCCCGCGATCGTGATCTCACCTTCGTCGGGCCGGTCCAGCCCGCCCAGCAGGTGCAGAAGCGTTGACTTCCCGCATCCGCTGGGGCCGGTCACGGCCAGGGTCTCACCTGGGGCAACGTCGAGGTCGAACCCGCCGAGCGCCCGCACCCTGCCATCCCCCGAGCCGTGGTGCTTGCCGAGGCCCCGGGCGCTCAACAGGACTGCGTTGTCAACATCGTTCACTGTTCTCTCCTCGTGCGGGTCCATGCGCGGTCACATGCCTCCAGCCAGTGCAAGTCGGCTTGCAGCCGGAGCACGACGCCTTCCAGCAACAGGGCGGCAGGTGAGCCCTCGGGCTCGGCCAGCGCTGCGCGCTGTGCGTCCCTCAGCCGACGAAACAATTCGCGCCGCTGCGCATCCACGATGGCGATCGGATCGGCCAGCCGCCCGGCCGCGGCAGCGGTCAACTTCAGGTGGAACTCGGCCAGATCCGGCTTGGGCCAACTCACCTCGGTGAACCAGCCCGCGATCCGCTGCTGACCGGCTGCGGTCAGCATGTACACCTTGCGGTCCGGCCGGTCAGTCAGCCCCGGCGCGGCCTCGGAGACCACCAGGCCGGACTTCTCCAGCCGGCCGAGGGTGACGTAGATCTGCCCGGCATTCATGCCTTCCCCGACCGGCCCGAGCGCCTCGCGCAGCCGCTCGCGGAGCTGGTAGCCGTACGACGGTTCCTTGGCCAGCATGGCCAGCACAACTTCCTGCCGCACGGGACCCCCCTCAACTAACGGCTAGCTATATGGATAGCGGTTAGCCGACATCTGGTCAACCAGTCGCTCCATGCATCCGCTTCCGAAGCGCAGCGCGCCCTCGACCCTCGTGGAGGGCCCGAGGGCGGCCGGACGTGCCCGCCGTGGGCGAGGTGCGAAGATGGCCGGCAGTCGGATGGTTCGTACGCCCCGAAGCCCAGCGCAGCGAAAAGGTGAGCACCGTGCACCAGAGAGTGGCCGTCCTCGGTACCGGAAAGATCGGCGAGGCACTCCTCAGCGGCATGATCCGGGCCGGCTGGTCTCCCGTGGACCTGCTGTGCACCGCGCGCCGCGCCGAACGCGCCGAAGCCCTCCGTATCCGCTACGGCGTCGAGGCGGTCGGCAACGTCGACGCCGCCAAGAGCGCCGACACCCTGATCCTGGCCGTCAAGCCGCAGGACATGGCGTCACTCCTGGACGAACTCGCCCCGCACCTGCCCGCCGACAGGCTGGTCATCAGCGCGGCGGCCGGCATTCCCACCTCCTTCTTCGAGGCGCGGCTCCCGGCGGGCACCCCCGTCGTCCGGGTCATGCCCAACACCCCCGTCCTTGTCGACGAAGGCATGTCCGTCATCTCCGCGGGAAGCCATGCGACCGAGGATCACCTCCTCCGCACTGAAGCGATCTTCAAGCCGGTCGGCAAGACCCTGCGCCTTCCCGAGTCGCAGCAGGACGCAGCCACCGCCCTTTCCGGCTCGGGCCCCGCCTACTTCTACTTCCTCGTCGAGGCCATGACCGACGCGGGCATCCTGCTGGGTCTGCCCCGGGACAAGGCCCATGACCTGATCGTCCAGGCGGCCATCGGCGCCGCCGTCATGCTCCGCGACAGCGACGAGCACCCGGTCAGGCTTCGCGAGGCGGTTACCTCACCGGCCGGGACCACCATCAACGCCATCCGTGAGCTGGAGAAGCACGGCGTACGGCATGCCCTCATCGCCGCCCTGGAGGCCGCCCGCGACCGCAGCCGCGAGCTGGCCTCCGGAGACGGCTGAGCCTGGAGTGACGGTGCGCGCTCAGTCGGCGGGCAGCAGCCCGACCGCCCGATAGGCGGCGTCCACGGTCGGCCGTGCCAGCTTCCGGGCCCGCCGGGCCCCCTCGCGCAACACACCGTCCACATATCCCGGGTCGACGCACAGCAGGGCGTGCCGCTCCCGTACCGGCCGCAACACCTCCACCACCGCATCGGCCGTGTCCTTCTTCAGGGCGCCGTATGAGCGGTAGCCCGCGGCCAGCTCGGCCGGCTTGCCACCGGTGCAGGAGGCCAGAAGTTCCAGCAGATTTGCCACCCCGGGCTGCGCCTCCCGGTCGTAGCCGACCTCGCCTCCGCTGTCGGTCACCGCGCGCATGACCTTCTTGCGCACGACGTCGGGCTCGTCGAGCAGATAGACGATCCCGGAGGTCTCCGTGTGCGATTTGCCCATCTTCGACGTCGGGTCCTGGAGGTCCATGACCCGCGCGGCCACCGGCGGGAGCACGGCCTTCGGCACGGTGAACGTGCGCCCGTACCGCTGATTGAAGCGCCCAGCGAGATCCCGGGTCAGCTCCACATGCTGCGCCTGGTCGTCCCCGACCGGGACCTCGTCCGCGCCATAGGCGAGGATGTCCGCCGCCATCAACACCGGATAGGTCAGCAGCGACAGCCGTACGCTCCCGCCCGTTGCCCGCTCCCGGGCGGACCTTTCCTTGTACTGGATCATGCGGCGCATCTCGCCGTCGGTGGCCGTACATTCCAGCAGGTACGACAGCCGGGTGTGCTCGGCCACCTGGCTCTGTACAAAAAGGGTGCAGAGCTCTGGATCCAGCCCCGAGGCGAGCAGCAGCGTCGCCGCCTGACGGCTGAGCCTTCGCACCCGGGCCGGATCGTGGTCGACGGTCAGCGCGTGCAGATCCACGACACAGAAGAGGGCGTCGGCCCGGTGCTGATCCGACTCCACCCATTGTCGTACGGCCCCGAGATAGTTGCCCAGGGTGAGATGGCCGGTGGGCTTGATGCCGCTGAAGATTCGTACTGCCATCGGTGCTGTCGCCTCCTGGAGGAGAGGGACCACCGCCACGGACAGCAAAACGGCCGCCGAGGCGGCGGCCGTTGGGTGCATGCGGTGTACGCAGGTGTGGGGCCGCCGTCAGGCGGCCCACCACTGCTGACTACATGCACGCTGCTTGGTCACGACAGCGACCGTACGCCCCCAAAACCCGCTTGCGCCATCGATTTGATGGGCCATACGGGGGTCGTGTAGTGTTCTCCGAGTTGCCGCGGCGTCCGTGAGGACGGCGGAGCAGCGCTGCACGCCATATCGGCGGGATCCACTACTGCACGGCCCTTGAACGGGATTGATTTCGGCATGCCGGA
>NZ_JBDJPF010000105.1:0-11747 GCF_054957865.1 Streptomyces xingningensis | reverse complement strand
CACACGCGGCGGTTCGGTGGACGGCGTGATCTACCATTCCGACCGCGGCAGCGAGGGCGGATTCAATCGATCGTCGCAACACCGGCTTGTGCTGATCGTAGATGATCGTTGAGGGCTTCCGCGGGTGTCTTCCAGCCGAGGACCTTGCGGGGACGGGAGTTGAGGACCGAGGCGATGGCGGCCAGTTCGGTGGTGCTCCATCGGGACAGGTCGGTGCCCTTGGGAAAGTACTGGCGCAACAGCCCGTTGGTGTTCTCGTTCGTGGCCCGCTGCCACGGGGCGTGCGGGTCTGCGAAGTAGACCGGCAGCCCGGTCTCGACCGTGAGCTGGGCATGAGCGGACAGCTCCTTGCCACGATCCCAGGTCAGTGAGCGACGAAGCTGGTCGGGCATGGTTGTCATCGTGGTAGCCAGGGCATCCTTCATGGCCACTGCCCCGTAGCCGCCGAGTGCGGGACCGTTCTTGGTCGGTGGGATGATGCCGTAGCCCTCGGCCCGCGGCAGGTGAATGAGCATCGTGTAGCGGGTCGTTCGTTCCACGACAGTTCCGATCGCCGACCGGTTCAGTCCGATGATCAGGTCCCCTTCCCAGTGGCCGGGCACGGCGCGGTCGGCCGCTTCGGCGGGCCGCTGGCTGATCACCACGTCCTCGGTGACGTGGCCGCCCGGCTTGTTACGCGCTCTCGCCCGGGGAACGCGCAGAGCGCGGCCTGTGCGCAGACAGGCCACGAGCTCTCGCTTGAGGCCGCCGCGGCTCTCGACGTAGAGAGATTGGTAGATCGCCTCGTGGCTGATGCGCATGGAGTTGTCCTCAGGGAAGTCGATCTCCAGTCGGGCTGAAATCTGCTCCGGGCTCCAGGCGTTCGCCCACCGGCGATCGTTGCGATGGGGCTTGTTGCGCCCCTTCCACCTAGGAACCTGTGGCCCGGGAAGCACCGTGCCGTCCGGAGATCGGATCACTCCCAGCAAGCGGTCCTGAACGTACTCCCGCAGCCGCTCGTTCCCGGCCAGCTTTGCCTCCTTCGGCCGCTGGGCCACCAGGTCGGCCTTCCACTGCGCGACTGAGGCCCGATACTCGAGCCGGCCCCCACGTGTGGCCGCGTTGCGCCGCAGTTCCCGGGAGATCGTCGAGGGTGCCCGGCCAAGCTGTTCGGCAATCTCCCGTACCCCGGCACCTTGCGCGCGGAGCAGAGCGATCTCCTCCCGCTCGGCGAACGAGAGGTAGCGGCCCGAGACAGCAAGATCGATCTGCGGCATCCCGCCAGCATGCCGGAACCACCGCGTTCCCACCGCAGGCGCTGCCCCGACGGCAACGGCCGCATCCTCACTGGTCAGACCCTTGGCGATCTCAAGCCAGAACAGGCGCTCGATCTCCCGCCGCGTCGACGGCCGCCCCGGTGACTTCATCGGCGATCGCCCTGTCAACTCCGTCATCCAACCCGCTGGCCGTCCCACAACACACCCCTCTGATCAGGAGTGTTGCAACGACTGGTTGAACCCAAGGAGTACACCAGCGAGGCGTACAACACCCTGTGTCGGAAGCTGGGCGTCGTCCGGTCGATAGGGCGCGTGGGCTCGGCACTCGACAACGCCGCCGCGGAGAGCTTCAACTCGCTCATCAAGGTCGAGTACATCCACCGGCACGTCTTCACCACCCGCTCCGAGGCCCGGGTCAGGATCGCCACCTGGATCACCGGCTTCTACAACACCCGCCGCAGACACAGCGCGGCCGACGGCCTGCCTCCGGTGGAGTTCGAACGCGTCATCAGCGAAGCACGCGCCAAGACCAGCCAAAAGGTCCTGGCTGCATAACCAAGGACTCTACGTTTTCAGGGGATTGACACACTGACGCATCCGTGCCAGGCCGGACATGACTCTGACCGACAAGGCACCCCGCCCACGCGATCTGCGAACACCCGTGCAAGCGCGGTTTCGCCGGGACAAGCTCGTTCGGCGAGGTCGGCTTCTCTCAGGGCTGTCGGAGGGCGGTCGTCAACTCCGGAGGGGCGCTGTCAGGGGATGCCACCATGGTGTGTCGCATGACGGCTTGCGGTTCCAGGAGGTGCTCCTTCATGGCAGACAGTGCTCGGCAGTCCTGTCCTCCCATGCGTCCCGTGGTGCAGGAGACGTATGGTCCCGCTGACCTGAGCGGGGAGGCGATCTTCGCCGGGGGATTCATCAACTTCGGTTACTGGCGCGCCATCGACCTGGACACCCCGCTCGGCGAGGCGGAACGGATCCGCAGCCAGGAAGACCTCTACCGGCATGTCCTGGACTCCGTCGGCCCGTTGAGGGGCCTGAAGGTCCTGGAAGTGGGCTGCGGGCTGGGGATGGGGTGCGCGCTGGCCCTGCGTGAGTACGGACCGGCCGCCGTCACCGGCATGGACATTCATCCGCAGCAGTTGCAGCGGGCGCGTGGCGCACATGCCGGTCTGCTGCGGCAGGAGCAGGGGCGGCTGCGGTTTGCACGGGGAGCCGCGGAACGGATGCCGTTCGCGGATGGTGAGTTCGACGCGGTCGTCAGTGTGGAGGCCGCGCAGCACTTCCCGGATCTCGCCGCTTTCGCGGCCGAGACGGTGCGGGTGTTGCGGCCCGGTGGACGGGTGGCCGTGGCGAGCTTCTTCACGGACGACGCGCCGGGCCGGCCCGGGGAGCTAGCGGGCCTGCTGGACACGTATGCGAACGGCCTGGACATTGCGCGACCGGTGACAGCGCTCACGGAGGCCTTCGCGGCGGCTGGGCTAACTGGGGTGCGTGCCGAGTCGATCGGGCGGCATGTCTGGCCCGGGTGGGACCTCTGGCTGGGTCGGCAGTGGGCCGAGGGGACCTGGCCGCGGAACTTTCTATGGGCCTATGAACGGAGGATCCTCGACTACTACCTGATTGGCGCGTCGTTGGAGAGCGTTGAGCAGTAGCAGGTCGAGGGCGCAGAACGGGCACCGGAATTTCCCGGACCGACGTGCACGAGCCTCTTGAGGCCGAGGGAGATTTTGAACCACTTGCGGTCGGTTTCCAGTCGAGTGGGACCGTCTTCGCGCTGGCCGGTCTTGCCTTGGATGTGGCCGTCGGTTCCCGTGACGGCGGCAAAGGGCAGGACGCAACGCGTCGTGACAACCGATCAGTCAGCACCTACCGCCCGTCCACCAGCAACAGCAACCACAATGCGAGCAACTGGCATGCAATCACTGGTAACTCTCACTGGCATCAAACCAACGCATCGCAGTGTTCCGTTGGTGCCGTCCTGCCCCGGGCAGAGCGGTCAGGACGGTGCCGGGAATGGGTGGGTCAGGCGCCGAAGCCACCGTCGATATCCAGGCTTGCGCCGGTGACGAACGCGGCCTCGGGGCCGGCGAGGTAGGAGACCATCGCCGCGATCTCCTCGGCCCGCCCGAAGCGGTCCAGCGCCATCCAGCTGAGCATGCCGGTGGACATGGGGCCGTTCGCGGGGTTGGCCTCTGTGTCGACCGGGCCGGGCTGGACGTTGTTGACAGTGATGTTGCGGGGACCCAGCTCCCGGGACAGGCCGCGGGTCAGGCCTGCGACCGCCGCCTTGGTCATGCCGTATATGGAGCCGCCGGGGAAGGGCATACGGTCGGCGTTGATGCTGCCGATGGTGACGATGCGGCCCCCGTCCGGGAGGTGGCGCAGCGCTTCGCGGATCCCGATGACCACACCGCGGATGTTGACGTTGATCATGGTGTCGATGGCGTCGATAGGCAGGTCCTGCACGGGGGCGAAAGTGGCCCCGCCCGCATTGTTCACGAGAATGTCCAGGCTGCCCAGGATGTGGACGGTCTCGTCGACGGCGGCGGCGATGTCTTCGTCCTTGGCGCTGTCGGCCTGGATGGCTTCGGCACATCCGCCCGCGGTGCGGATGACGTCGACGATCTCCTCGGCGCGGTCTTTGGAACGGGAGTAGGTGAGGGCCACGGCGGCGCCGTCGGCCGCCAGGCGCTGCGCGACCGCCGCTCCGATGCCCCGGGATGCCCCGGTGACCAGGGCGACCTTGCCGTTGAGAGTGTGTGTCACGTTGTGCTTCCTCTCACAGGTGTTTGGGTTGTTTCCCACGGTGGCTTCCGGTGCCGGCCGTGTAGGAGGCGGCGGTGCGACGCCGGGTCAGGTTTCCGCCGGGGTGCCCGCGCGCTCGGCGCCGGGGCAGGAAGAGGGCTACCACCGCGCCGACCGCGCATATCCCCAGCGTCCACCAGAAGGTGGCGCCGAACGCCTCCGTGAGAGGGCCGGCCAGGCGGGGTTCGGTGGCGGCCGACGCGGAGGAGCCGGAGGGGCCGAGGCGGTCGGTGAGCTGCTGCTGGATGACGACGGCGAGCAGGGCCGTGCCGACGGAGCCGCCGAGCTGGATGGACGCAATCAGGGCGCTGCTGGCCCGGCCGGTGTTCTGGGGGGCGATGCTGGTGAAGCCGGTGGAGAGTGCGGGGGCGAGGGTCGTGCCCAGGCCGATGCCGCGCACCAGGAGGGCGATGACCAGCAGGGCGGTGTCGTTGGCGGGGTCGAGCAGGGCGTAGGCGACGGTGCTGGTCGCGGCGAGGGCCATGCCGGAGAGGACGATGGTGCGGGGGCCGAAGCGGGCGACGAGGCGTCCCACGGTGGGCAGGATGAGGACCGTGCCGACGCCCTGGGGGGCCAGGAGCAGGCCCGAGGTCCATGCGTCGAAGCCGCCGGCCTGTTGGAAGAACAGCGGGAGCAGGAACATCATGCCGTAGACCGAGGCACCGAAGAGGAAGGAGCTCAGGGCGGCGGCAGTGAACCGGCCGGTGGTGAACAGTCGTACGTCGATGAGGGGAACACCGCGCAGGCGCAGGGCGTGTATGACGTAGGCGATGAGGAGGGCGGCACCGGCGATGAAGGGGATGGCGACGGTGGGGGCGCCGATGCCGCCGCCGCTGGCCAGCTGGGAGAAGCCGAGCAGGAGCCCGGCGAGGGCGGCGGGCAGTAGAGCCAGGCCGCGCACATCGAGGCGGGCGGCGCCGCGCTGTTCGCGGGGTGGGTCGGCAGGCAGGATGCGCTGGGCGAGGACGGCGCACAGCAGGCCGAGGGGGACGTTGAACCAGAAGAGCCAGCGCCAGCCGAGGTTGTCCATGAGGACACCGCCGACCATGGGACCGAAGACCGGGGCGAGGGTGATGGGGATCTGGACCATACTCAGCACGGTGGTGGCCCGTTTGGGTCCGGCGGCGCGGGCGAGCACCGTGAGCATGATGGGCTCGAACAGGGCGCCGCCGATGCCCTGGACGACGCGTGCGCCGATCAGCATGCCGACGGTGGTGGCGAGGGCGGCCAGGACACATCCGACGAGGTAGACGGCGAGGGACGCTTGCCAGAGGGCTCTCTCCCCGAAGCGGTCCATCGCCCATCCGGCGATGGGGATGACGATGGCGATCGCGAGCAGATAGGCCGTGCTCACCCACTGCACGGTGGACAGGGACACGGAGAACACCTCGGTCAGGCGCCTCATGCCCACCGACACGATGGTGGTGCTGAGCAGGGCGATGACGGCGCCCAGGGACAGTGTCGAGCCGATGGGCAGCAGGCCTTTGCCTTCTTGCTCACCTGTCTTGAAGGCCGCCTCGCTCGAGGCGTTGCCGACGTCCGGCGGACGTGTCGGCGCGGTCTCTTTCATTGCTGCCTTCCGCGCGTCTTCGCGTTCCGGGCCGCGCGCCTTGGGGTGCGTGCGACCGGCGGGTGTGGGATGGCCGACGGGTCGGCCGGGTCAGTGGGCGGGTTCTTCTCCCGGCCCTCAGCGGTGGCGGGCGCCGATCTCCGCGATGTGCGGGAAGCGTTCGGGGGCCAGGGGGGACGCCATGGACAGATAGTCGGGTCCTGACCGGCGGGGACGTGCAGGACGCGCTGGCGCCGGGCGGCGCCTTCCTTCTCTTCTGCTGTCGTTGCCTCGGTCACGGGGGCTCCAACTCGATTGAGTCCGGGCGGGGTTGGTGTGCTGCAGGGCATCCGGTTCGGTGGGATACACAAGGGAAACACCACCCGCTCAGGAACGGTTGCATCCCCGGGCCGGTCGGCCCGGGGATGTGCGTCGGGGCAGGCGAGGCGACTCAGCGGGTCGGCGAGCTGTCGCGGTCGAAGAAGGCGGACAAGGGTGCGATCGGCGATCCGGTGCCGAGTGGGGTCCGTAGACCAGGGCGCGTCGGCCGGGGGAGGTCGGGAGTTACTGCCACACCTGCCGATGTCGGACAACGGCCTGTTTGGGTGCAGCTCAGCTTCGGCCTTCCAGATCGAGCAGGAAGCGCTTGGCCTGGACGCCGCCCGCGTATCCGGTCAGCCTCCTGGAGACGCCGATGACACGGTGGCAGGGCAGTACGACGCATAGAGGGTTCGCCCCCAGGGCCTTTCCCACCGCCCGCGCGGAGCCGCGGCGGCGCACCGAGCGGCGAGTCTCCGTAGGTGGCTGTCCCGCCGTATGGGATGCGCTCAGCGGCCGTCAGGACGACTCCCTTGCCGAACGGGCGTGGCCAGGCTGAGGTCGAGCGGTACGGAGAAAGAGCGCCGCTTTCCCGCGAGGAAGTCGTCGAGCTGGCCGCGCGCCTGGTTTATGACCGCTAGTTGGCGGAGTCGGCCGCGGACTCATCCAGACATTCGCGCGCACCCGCGGTGAGCCGCCGTCGTATGGCCTCGGGCGGGAAGAAGCCGCAATAGAGCAGGGCTTCGTCGGTTGCGGCGAGCGCGAGGCGGCCACTGGGCGTCTGGTGTTCCGCGACGACCACGGCGCCCACCGGTTCGTTCGCTGTGTTGCGGTTTCTGGTGCGCATGAGGTTTTCCTCCCGGCTGGGCGACATGGCTGGCTGTCCCTTGCCCAGGCTCCGTGGCTGGTGGCAGGCCGCTGTCTTCCGGCCGGCTGTCTTCCGCTCGGGCGGAGTGTTCACGCTTCTATCGGCCGACAGTTCTTGCAGGCGCGGTATCCCGCCTCGCGGGCGGCCCGCGCCGAGCGGAAGGGCACCTGGTGGGGTGGGGTGATCCGGCGCGCGTGGGCGCAGGTCGGGTGGCAGTAGATGCGTGTGGTGCCGCTGCCGAGGAACACCGTCCCCGTGCGGGGCAGCCACGCCAGCTCTTCGTCGATCCCCTCGGCGCCGCGCAGCGCTGCGCCCGTCGTGGGCCCGTAGCCCCCCAGGTCGCAGGGGCCGCCGTTGTCGAAGGTGACGCGGTGACAGGGGATCAGCAGGGGCACCGGGTTGGCCGCCAGGGCCTCGACGACGGCGCGGCCGGGCAGCGCGGCCTCGCGCGCCACCCAGGCGAGCGGCCGCAGCTGCCCGTGCGGGATGGTGCGCACCGCGTCGAGCGCGGCCCGTTCCGTCGCGGTGAGGTCCGGCAGGTCGAACTTCAGGTCCTTGGTGCGGCCGGTGCGCAGCGCGGTCCGCAGCCCCGGCAGAGGCCGTGTCGCGGGGATTGCGCTCCGGCCGGTGCGGGCGAGGTGCGCCTGCTCGAATGCCTCGGGGCCGGGCAGGGTCCCGCCCAGCGCCGCCCCGGTCACGGCCTGCTCCCCGTATGCGACATAGAGCCCGCCGACGGGCGCGTCGAGGTGGAGATACAGGTCGTAGTGGTTCCTCGGGATGCCCACCCGCTGGAGCACCCGCGCGGCGAAGTCCGCTGGGGCGGGACCCGTGAGCTGTGCGAGGGCCCTTTCCACGGTGCTGTCCGGTTGCTCGGCCCTCTCCCCATCCCGGTTCACATCCCCACCTCCTCCAGCAATGCGGCTTCTGGTTCCAGTAGTTGGCGCAGGGTGCCGATTCCCCTCGACACCTGGGCCTTGACCGTACCGACCGGGCATCCTTGCACCTCAGCCACTTCGGCGTAGCTCATCCCGACCACATGGCGCAGCACCACCGCCACCCGGACGCGCTCGGGCAGTCGGGCGAGCGCCGCGACCAGCACCGCCCGGTCGGCAGCCGTCTCCGCGCGTTCGGCCGGCCCCGGCCCCGCGGCGGGCCAGTTCTGGCAGGAGTCTTCCACGCGAGTGGCGGCGACGGGCCTGCGGACGGAGGTGCGCACGTGGTTGCGCCACACGTTTGCGGCGATCGTCATCAGCCACGCGCGGGGGCGCAGTGCACAGCGCCGTTCCGCGGAGTATCCCTGCAATGCCGTATAGGCCCGCAGGAAGGTCTCTTGGCCCAAGTCGTCTGCCTCGGCAGCGTTTCCCGTCATCCGGAGCAAGAAGGCATAGACCACTGTGACGTGGACCCGGACCAGTTCCGTGAAGCCATCGTCCAGATCCGCCGCCAGACGTTCGCAAAGTGGCATGTCTGTCTCGTCCATCACTGACAAAAACACCGGGGGGCTCCGTCCGGTTGCACGGATGGGGAAAGAAGCCGCGGGGTGCTGGTGCCGACCGGGGCGGCGTCAGCTGCCGGGCCGCTGCGGCTCGGTCGGGAAGGTGTAGTGGCCGGGCTTCACGCCGCCGTCTTGAGCGCCGAATTCGCGCCGTCCGTCGGGTTGTTGGAGGAGATCCCGCCGTTGGAGGAAGTCCCGTTGTGGCACGGAGCCGCGGCGCCTGGGCTGTGACGGTTCGTCGATCGGGATCGCCCTGCGGCCCCTTCGGTACCCGTCCCGCCTGCCCTGGAGGCAAGTTGGCGCGCAGGGTGAGGTGGTTGCGTCCTCGGAAGTGGTGTACGGGTTCCCGCCCGTTCCGGGGGTTTGACCGGGTAACAGGGTGAGGGCCCGGATAGATGGACGGCCACCGGCTGATCTTCAAGACGACGAAGTCTCAGAAGGAGATCAGCACGATGACCGCACCCGACAGTCTGCCCTTGCACGCGCTCACCGAGGAGAACCTCGCCTCGGCGAGTCCCGACCTGCTCCGCACGATGATCAAGACCTTTGCGGACGCATTGATGTCTGCCGAGGCCGATACCTTGTGCGGGGCCGAGTACGGGCAGGTCAGCGACGAACGCGTCAACTCCCGTAACGGCTACCGCCCGCGCGAGTGGGACACCAGAGCCGGCACCGTCGAACTGGCCGTTCCCAAGCTCCGCAAGGGCAGTTACTTCCCCGCCTGGCTGCTCGAACGCCGCCGCCGGGCCGAACAGGCCCTCATCAGCGTGGTCGCCACCGCCTACCTGCTCGGTGTCAGCACCCGCCGGGTGGAGAAACTCGCCGAGTCCCTCGGTGTCACCCAGCTGTCGAAGTCCCAGGTCAGCTCGATGGCCCGGCACCTGGACGAGCAGGTGGCCGCCTTCCGCGACCGCCCGCTGGACGCCGGCCCGTACACGTTCGTGTGGCTGGACGCGCTGACGCAGAAGGTCCGCGAAGGCGGCCGCATCGTCAACGTCCATGCCCTGGTCGCGGTGGGGGTGAACGCTGACGGCCACCGCGAGATCCTCGGCATCGACGTCGCCTCCTCCGAGGACGGGGCCGGATGGCTGGCCTTCCTGCGGTCCCTGACCGCCCGCGGCCTGGCCGGCGTCCAACTGGTCGTCTCCGACGCCCACGCGGGCCTGGTCGAGGCCATCGGGGCGGCCCTTCCCGGCGCTTCGTGGCAGAGGTGCAGGACCCACTGAAGCCGTAAACAATCAACTTGTTGGTGTGTCGGCTTCTTCGTCCGTGGCGGCGAGGAGGTCGGGGGCGGTGCGGTAGCGGGTGGTGGCCGGGGGTGGGAGGAGTCCGCTTTCCGCAAGCAGGGGCCGGATCTCGCGGACGAAGTTCCCGATCGAGGACCTGCTCACGTCCCCGAGCGCGTCGGCGAGGACGTCCAGGGTGCACAGTTTCCGGAGGTAGAGGACGGCGACCACGACGCGCTCTTTGTCACCGAGCTTCTGGGGGAAGACGCCGCCGCGGCTGCCCGGCTGGCGATCAGTGCCCCGGCGCTGGTAAGAGGCCCGTTCGACCTGGGCAGCCTGGCGTGGGGCGAGGCGGCGAGTGAGCTCGTCCAGCTCCGCGCGGGACATGCCGGTAAGCCGTGGATGGGACAGGCTGTCCATGATCCGGGTGCGCGACGGGGTCTGGTCGGTGTCGAGGAAGGCCATCAGCGCGTCCGCCGTGGTGAACCGGCTGGAGGCGTAACCGGGCTGGTGGCCGTGGTCCTCCAGGACCCGGCGGGTCTCGGCGACGAGGTGACCGATGCAGGTGGGGGTCACCTCCAGCATGTCGCCCAGCAGCTTCATCGAGCACACCTGCCGCTGGTAGAGGAGGGTGAGCATCACCCGGGCGCCGTCGTCGAACAGCGGCTTGGCCCGCTGATTGCCGGTGGCCCGCCGGGCGCGTCCGCCACGTTGCTCGCTGTAGCGTTCCTGGGATCGGGCGGCCTGGTGCGGGGCCAACTCGGCGCACAGATCCGCGAGTTCCGTACTGCTCAGCCCGGTCAGCCGCGGGTCGGCCAGGCGGACGAGAAGCTCGCGGCGCCGGTCGGCGACGCCGTGTGTCTCGCCGGCGGGCAGGGCCTGCGGCGCGGAGGAGGGCTCGGGCAGCAGGGTGTAGTTCCACTGGCTGTGAACCTCGTGCCGGACCAGCGGCAGCGCGGCGAAGCGGTCCTTGCTGATCGCGATGCCGGTGGGGTAGTCACCGGGATCCAGCTGGGCTTCGACACGCAGGCCGGCCCGGGTGCGGGTGGCGGCGATCGTCTTGATGACGACGTCGTGGCTGGTCAGCGGCCTGCCGCGCCAGTTGTGGGTGATGTGGGAGAACAGCCGGTGCTCGATTTTGTTCCATTTGCTTGTGCCTGGAGGAAAGTGACACACCGTGATCGCCAGCCCGGTTTCAGCGGCCAGGGCGGCCAGTTCGCTCTTCCAGACCCGGTAGCGGTAGCCGTTGGAGCCGCCCGCGTCCGAGGTGATCAGCAGCCGCGACGCGGCCGGGTAGTCGAGGCTGCCGCGACAGCGCCACCAGCGGCGGATCGACTCGACCGCGAAGACCGACGTGTCGTGGTCGACACCGACGTTGACCCAGCCGGTGTTGCGGGCAATGTCGTAGATCCCGTACGGGATCGCCTGCTGAACATCCGGGCCGCTGAAGAAGAAGTGATGGTCCTCCACCTCGACCGGCTCGCCCGCGGGGCGCCACTCGCGGCCGGCCATGGGCAGCCGTCCGATCTGCTCCCGCTTCTTCGTGTCCACGCTGATCACCGGCTCGCCGACGGCCTGGTGCTGCTTGACCTGCTCGTTGATGTAGCGGAACTGGGCATCCCGGTCGGGGTGCTGGGCACCTTCGAGGGTCTTGACGTTCGCCTGCAGACTGAAACCCTCCTGTCGCAGCAACCGGCCAACCGTCGGCGCGGACACCGGGTGCCCCTGCCGGGTCAGCCCCTCGGCCAGGTTCCGCAGCGACTTCGTCGTCCACCGCAGCGGCGACTGCGGATCACCCCGCTCGTCCGGCTCGACCAACCCCAACAACGCCGTGAGCAGAGCAGGGTCGTTCTCGTCGGCCCGCTTGCGGCCTCCGCCTGGCGCCCGCACCCGGCTGCCCGGCAGCGGCCCGACCCCCGTTTCCAGCTCCCACACGCCACGTCGCACGGTCGTCTCGCTGACCTGCGCGATCCGCGCCACGGCCCGTATGCCGCCGTGCCCGATCAGCCGGGCCTCGGTGGCCAGGGCCAGACGTCGCTGCCGCTCGTTCAGATGCGGCAACAACACCGCGAACCTGCTGTTGAGTTGGGCACGTATCTCCTCCGGGACCGCCATACCAAGGCAACGAGCCCGGACACGAGAAGCAACACCTTGATTCTTTACGGCTTCTGTGAACGGTGCACCTCTGGCGCAGGGCTTTGGGGAAGACCTGCTCGGCCGCGCT
>NZ_JBDJPF010000104.1:0-12032 GCF_054957865.1 Streptomyces xingningensis | reverse complement strand
AAGGAACGGACGCTTCCTTCAGACCCTTTTCACAAGGCCCTCCGGGCGCTTCCCTTCGGTGTTTCACACTTTATCAGGCGTTTTCCGCTCCGTTTGCCACTCGTAATTTCGCATGCCTGTAGGCACGGGAGATGCACAGCAGCAGACCCGGGAAGGATCACATCCGATAGAGGCCGCCCGCTCCTTGCCGGCAGTTTGACTGCGGGCCTCGGTCGCGGGCAGGGATCCGACAGTACATGTCCCGTGCGGGCCAGGCAAATCGATTACGCACAGCATCGGTCCTCCGGTGGGACCACTCGTGCGGAATCCTCAGTTCCTATGACTTAGGCTCTGATCAGTGCGCCGTCCAGGACAGGTAGTGACGGTGCGTGATGAATCTCCGCCCCTGGGAGGCTTCCCATGACCATCGTGACGTCCCCGATCGCCGGACGCGCCATCGGACTCGCGGCAGTGCCCGACCCGGTGTTCTCCGGCGCGATGGTGGGTCCCGGTACCGCCGTCGACCCGGATCGTGAGCCGTCCGACGCCGTTGCACCGGTTGACGGTGTCATCGTCTCGCTGCACCCACATGCGTTTGTCGTCGTCGACGGCGAAGGGCACGGGGTGCTGACGCACCTCGGCATCGACACCGTTCAGCTCAATGGCGAGGGCTTTGAGCTGCTCGTCAACAAGGGTGACACCGTCAAGCAGGGCCAAGCCGTCGTGCGTTGGAACCCGGCCGCCGTCGAGGAGGCGGGCAAGTCGCCGATCTCCCCGGTCATCGCACTCGAGGCCACCGCAGATGTGCTCGGCGCCGTGGTCGAGGACGGCGATGTCAAGGTCGGCGACCAGCTGTTCAGCTGGCAGTGAGCCGACGCCGTCCGGCGCGGGCGGTCCGACGTACGACATCCCATTGCGGCGGCCCCACCCGCCGCACCAACGGAGACGGTTGATTTCATGGAGACAACGCTGCGAGGCGTCGGCGTGAGCCACGGTGTGGCGATCGGCGAAGTGCGGCACATGGGCACGGCGGTGCTGGAGCCGCCGGCCAAGCAGATTCCGACGGACGAGGCGCCGCGCGAACAGGGGCGCGCTCGCCAGGCCGTGGAGGCTGTCGCCGCCGACCTCATCGCGCGCGGCAACCTGGCCGGTGGTGAGGCCCAGCATGTGCTCGAGGCCCAGGCCATGATGGCTCAGGACCCGGAGCTGATGGCGGACGTCGAACGGCGCATCGCCGTGGGCAGCACGGCCGAGCGCGCGGTGTACGACGCCTTCGCCGCCTACCGTGCACTGCTCGCCGGTGCCGGCGAGTACCTGGCCGGCCGGGTGGCCGACCTCGACGACGTGCGCAACCGCATCGTCGCGCGGCTGCTGGGTGTGCCGATGCCGGGCGTGCCGGACAGCGACGAGCCCTATGTGCTGATCGCCCGGGACCTCGCCCCGGCCGACACCGCGCTGCTCGATCCGGCGCTGGTGCTCGGCTTTGTGACCGAGGAGGGCGGCCCGACCAGCCACAGCGCGATCCTGGCGCGCGCGCTCGGGGTACCGGCCGTCGTGGCGCTGCCGGGTGCCGGTGAGCTCGCCGAGGGCACTGTCGTGGCCGTCGACGGCAGCACGGGCGACCTCTTCGTCAACCCGACCGCCGAGAAGCGTGCCGAACTGGCCAAGGCAGCCGAGGAGCGCAAGGCCGCGCTGTCCGCGTCCTCCGGCCCCGGCGCCACCTCCGACGGTCACAAGGTGCCGCTGCTGGCCAACGTCGGCGGCCCCGCCGATGTGCCGGCGGCGGTCGAGGCGGGCGCGGAGGGTGTAGGTCTGTTCCGCACCGAGTTCCTCTTCCTGGACGACAGCACGCAAGCGCCGTCCGAGGCCCGGCAGACCGAGGCCTATCGCAAGGTCCTGGAGGCGTTCCCCGAGGGCCGGGTCGTGGTGCGCGTCCTGGACGCGGGCGCGGACAAGCCGCTGGACTTCCTGACGCCGGCCGATGAGCCCAACCCGGCCCTCGGCGTGCGGGGGCTGCGGACACTGCTGGATCACCCGGAGGTGCTGCGGACGCAGCTCACCGCGCTGGCCAAGGCCGCCGAGGGGCTGCCGGTCTACCTCGAGGTCATGGCCCCGATGGTGGCGGACCGGACCGACGCCAGGGCATTCGCCGAGGCTTGCCGGGCCGCCGGGCTGCAGGCCAAGTACGGCGCGATGGTGGAGATTCCGTCGGCCGCGCTGCGGGCCCGCTCGATCCTGCAGGAGGTTGAATTCCTGTCGCTGGGAACCAACGACCTGGCTCAGTACACCTTCGCGGCGGACCGTCAGGTCGGTGCCGTGTCGCGGCTGCAGGACCCCTGGCAGCCGGCGCTGCTCGACCTGATCGCCGCCTCCGCCGAAGCGGCGAAGGCTGAGGGCAAGAGCTGTGGCGTGTGCGGTGAGGCCGCCTCGGATCCGCTGCTCGCGTGTGTGCTGGCCGGTCTGGGTGTGACCAGCCTGTCCATGGGCGCCGCCTCGATTCCCTATGTGCGTGCCACGCTGGCCAAGCACACCCTCGCCCAGTGCGAGCGTGCGGCCGCCGCGGCCCGCGCCACGGACACGGCCCAAGAGGCCCGGCTGGCCGCCCAGGCAGTGCTGTCCGGCGAATGAGCCGGTGATACGGGCCCGGCCCGGGTGATGTGCAGGGGTGCCCCGCCGAGCGGCGGGGCACCCCTGATCCATATCAACTTCCCTCCGGATGCTCGGGGTCGAGCGCGATGCCGGCGCGGTATTCGACATCGGGCTCCGGCGGCACGGGTTCGCCGGTGGCCACGTCGGTGCAGTAGGCGGAGAAGACCTCGGCCTCGCTCAGCGGCCGCGGCCAGCCGCCCCGCAGGCTCCAGCCCCTGACCGTGTCCGTGCCGCCGGGCACGCGGGTGCGTGCGACGACTCCCCCCGGCCGGTCGGTGGCGATGGCGG
Organism: Streptomyces xingningensis; assembly: GCF_054957865.1. NCBI lineage: Bacteria > Bacillati > Actinomycetota > Actinomycetes > Kitasatosporales > Streptomycetaceae > Streptomyces > Streptomyces xingningensis. Next base: position 9,116 of record NZ_JBDJPF010000104.1, on the reverse strand, counting down.
CGGCCAGCACCGTGCAGAAGACCGTGGCCTCCTTCTCTCTGACCAGCACCCGGCCGTCCGCCGGGCACTCCACATGGAGCAGGGCGACCAGCGGGGTGGCCCCCTAGGCGGGGACGCTGCACACCAGGTGGTGGGTGCCCGTCCCGAGAGCCTCGACGAGGCACCGGGCGGCCTGTGCGGCCCGGGCCAAGGACGAGGCGCCGATGTCCTCGCCACAGGAGTCGCAGTCGCCACGGGTCAGCAGCTCGGTGGCGTACTCCCAGGTGGCCTGCTGCTCGGTCTCGTCGATGAGGCGCGACAGCAGCCGGCTGAGGGGCTGGCCCTCATACACCACGGTGGTGCTGCCCCTGGCGACCTCGGCGGTGTAGCGGGTGCGGCTGGCCGAGGTGTCGGGATCGAGGCGCAGGTCCGCGCAGTACTCCTCGAAATCCACCGGATCGAAGAGGGCGACACTGGTGTAAGTGCCCCGGGCGGCGAGCGCCCGCAGCAGGCCGTCCATGTGCCGTAGGTATGAGACGTGATCCTCGAAGGTGAAGCTCTGATATCGCCGCATCGCGGCGAAGTCTTCCTCGTCGGCCAGCACGGCGACGGTGCTGGGCACCTCCCTGCGCAGCCGTTGCCGTGGGCTCCGCCGCTTGCGGTGGTTGTCGGTGTGCGCCATGACGTCACTCCCCCTCAATGCGTGTGATCAATGCTCACTCACCGTAACCGTGGGCACTGACAATGCGGCTTGAGGCGGCGCTGACCTGGGAGATCGCCGAGATCAGAGGGCGTCGAGATCAGCGGACGTCGGGGTCAGCAGGCGTCGGGGTCAGCGGTGGCTGCGGTTGCGGCCGAGCTCCTCGTAGAAGTGCAGGAGGCCGGGGTTGTCCACGGATCCGAGGTTGACGGCCTTGGCCGGAGGAGTGCCCTGGAGGAGTCGCTTGACGGGGACCTCGATGCGCTTTCCGGTGAGGGTGTGCGGGATGGCCGGGACCTCGATGACCTCGTCGGGGACATGACGCGGGGAGAGCCGTTGGCGGATGGTGCGTTTGATCCGGCCGAGCAGTTCTTCGTCGAGCGTGGCGCCCGGTGCCAGCTGTACGAAGAGTGGCATCCAGTAGCCGCCATCTGTCTCTTCGACGCCGATGACCAGGGATTCGCGGATCTCCGGGAGCCGTTCGACGGCCTCGTAGATGTCGGCGGAGCCCATCCGGACACCCTGCCGGTTGAGGGTGGAGTCGGAGCGGCCGTGGATGACGACACTGCCCCGTGAGGTGAGGGTGATCCAGTCACCGTGGCGCCAGACGCCGGGGAACGTCTCGAAGTAGCTCTCGCGGTACCGGCTGCCATCGGGGTCGTTCCAGAAGCGGACCGGCATGGAGGGCATGGGGGCGGCGACGATCAGCTCGCCGACCTCGTCGACGAGGGGTTTCCCGGCCGCGTCCCAGGCCTGCAGGTCCGTGCCCAGTCCCGGGGCCTGGAGTTCGCCGATGTGCACGGGCAGGGTCGGCACGGCGCTGGCGAAGCAGCTGCACACGTCCGTACCGCCGCTGACGGAGGCGATCCACAGGTCTTCCGCGACCTCGTCGTGGATCCAGCGGAACCCGTCCGGCGGCAGGGGCGAACCGGTGGTGGCCACGCACCCGATCCGGGAGAGGTCGAGGTCACGGCCCGGGTGGATCCCCGCCTTGCGGCAGGCCATCACATAGGCGGCGGAGGTGCCGAAGAGGGTGCTGCCGGTGCGTTCGGCGACGCGCCACTGGGCGGCGGTGTCGGGGTGGCCCGGGCTGCCGTCGTAGAGGACCACGGTGGAGCCGACCAGCAGGCCGGAGACCAGGAAGTTCCACATCATCCAGCCGGTGGAGGTGTACCAGAAGAACCGGTCCCCGGGCCCCAGATCGCAGTGCAGGGAGAGCTGTTTGAGGTGTTCGACGAGGATGCCGCCCTGTGACTGGACGATGGCCTTGGGCAGCCCGGTGGTTCCCGAGGAGTAGAGCACCCAGAGCGGATGGCCGAAGGGGACCTGTTCAAAGACCGGCTCGATATCCGCCGAGGTCAGGTCGGCCCACTCGAGCGCGCCCGCGGGCGCCTCGGTGCCCAGCAGCGGGATGTGCACCACGGCGCGCAGGGTGGGCAGTTGGTCCCGCAGCTCGGCGACCACGTCCGTGCGCGGGTGCCGTTTGCCGCCGTAGTGGTAGCCGTCGACGGTGAACAGCACGACGGGTTCGACTTGTTGGAAGCGGTCCAGCACGCTGCGGGCGCCGAAGTCGGGGGCGCATGAGGTCCATACGCCGCCGACGGCCGCGGTGGCCAGCAGGGCGACGACGGCCTGCGGGATATTGGGCAGATATCCGCTGACCCGGTCGCCGGGGCGGACGCCGAGCCGGCGGAGTCCGGCGGCCAGGGAGCCGACCTGGCGGCGCAGTTCGGCCCAGCCGATCGCGTGCGGCTGATGGGTCTCGTCCACGGCCAGCAGGGCGGGCTCGGTGGCGCGGGCGGGGTCCTCGGCGGCGCGCAGGGCGTGCTCGGCGTAGTTGAGGGTGGCTCCCGGGAACCAGTCGGCGCCGGGCATCGTCCGGTCGGCGAGCACCGACTCGTACGGGCTGGAGAAGCGCACCTCGCACCACTCGGTCAGGGCCTGCCAGAAGCGCTCCAACTCCGTGACGGACCACCGGTGCAGCGCGGCGTAGCTCGCGGCGGGATCGCCGGGGACGAGAGCGGGGGCGCCGTGCCGCTCGGCGGCCCAGGCCTGGAAGCGGGTGACCTGCGCCCGGGCGATCCGGTCCGCGCCGGGCCGCCACAGGGGCTCCGGCTGGTCGGCGGGGTGCGGTGCGGTGGTCATCTGGCTGCTCCCGGCTGTACGCGTCGTGGGCGTCGCCGTGTCCCTGCGGTGGGTGCGCGGAGGCACGGCTGACCAGGACGATGCCATGTGATCGTGTCGGGCACCAGAGGCTGCGTCCCACATCACGGCGGGCGGCCGGGCTCCGGTCGGCCCGCGTTCTCCTCGGGGGTGAACGGGTGTTGAACGGACCGCGCCCCGGGCCGGGTCGATGGCAGGGTGAGCGGCATGGATGCGCGTGACCTGGAGCGGTCGGTCAAATGGGTGACTTCGGTCAGGACGGTGGGAGCGGCCCGGGTGCTGCGCTCCGTGCGGTCGGCGTGGCGGCGCCGGCGGGCGGACGCGGTGGGGCTGCCGCGGCCGGGGGCGGAGCGGGCCCGGGTGCCGGGCATGGCGGAGGAGGCCGAGCCCTTGCCGGGCGGCGGGGTGGTGCGGTTCGCCCGGTCGTCGCTGCGGGTGCGGGTGGCGGTGGGGGGCGCGGTGTTCTGTGGCTGGGACGGGGCGGAGCCGGAGCCTTCGTACGCGCTGGACGGCCGCGTTCCGGAGGTGGACGAGCGGGCGGTGCTGGAGCCGGACACCGATGGCGGCTGGCGGGTGGTCTCGGAGCGGGTGCTGGTGGTGGTCTCCCGGCACGGGGCGGTGGAGGTGCGCACGCCGGGCGGGCTGGTGCTGCGGCGTGACCAGCCACCGCGTTGGTGGGAGCCGGTGGATCCGGGTGCCGGGCGGCGGCCGGTGCCGCGCTGGGTGCAGCGGTCCCAAGTGGCGGCGGACGCACGGTTCTTCGGACTGGGGGGCAGAGCGGCGGGGCCGCGGCTGCGGGACGGTGTGTACCGGCTGTGGAACACCGATCCGGGCGGCTCGTTCGGGCCGGGCGACGATCCGCTGTATGTGACGATGCCGGTTCAGCTGGTGGTGGCGGACGCGGGTACGCACCTGGTCTTTCACGACAATTCCTGGGACGGCCGGGTGACGCTGTGGGAGGGCGAGGAGGGCGAGGGTTCCGGTCATGACCGGCCGGGCCGCTGTGAGGTCCGGATGGACGGCGGTCCGCTGCGCTACTGGGTGATGGTGGGCACGCCCGCGCGGGTGCTGCACGGCTGGGCCGCGCTGACCGGTGGGGCGGCGTTGCCGCCGGCCTGGGCCCTGGGTCACCACCATGCGCGCTGGGGCTTCGGCAGCGAGCGGGAGGTGCGGCGGGTGGTGGCCGGTTACCGGGAGCGCGGTCTGCCGTTGTCCGCGGTGCATCTGGACATCGACCACTACCGGGGGCACCGCGTCTTCACGGTGGACCGGGAGCGTTTTCCCGATCTGCCCGGGCTGGCGGCCGAGTTGGGGCGGGCGGGGATCCGTCTGGTGTCCATCGTGGACCCCGCGGTCAAGGCGGAGCCGGGGCAGCCGGTGTACGACGGCGGTGCGGCGCTGGACGCCTTTGTGCGGGACTGCCGTGGCCGGCCGGTGCGCGGCGAGGTCTGGGCGGGCGAGTCGGTGTATCCGGACTTCACCGATCCGCGGGTGCGTGAGTGGTGGGGCGGTCTGTATGCCGAGCGGCTGGCGCAGGGGTTCGCGGGGTTCTGGCATGACATGAACGAACCGGTGTCGTTTGCGCTGAGCGGTGACCGGTCCCTGCCGCGCTCGGCCCGGCATGCGCTGGAGGGCCGAGGCGGTGATCATCGCGAGGCGCACAATGTGTACGGGCTGGCCATGGCGCGGGCGGCGTACGAGGGGTTGTCCGCGCTGCGGCCCGGGGAGCGTCCGTTCCTCTTCTCGCGTTCGGGCTGGGCGGGCATGCAGCGCTATGGCGGGACGTGGTCCGGTGATGTGGCGACGGGCTGGCCGGGCCTGCGGGCGTCCCTTGCGCTGGTGCTCGGGCTGGGGTTGTGCGGGGTGCCGTATTCGGGGCCGGACATCGGTGGCTTCACCGGGTCGCCGTCGCCGGAGCTGTATCTGCGCTGGTTTCAACTGGGTTCGTATCTGCCGCTGTTCCGCACCCATTCGGCGATCTCGGCGGGGCGCCGGGAGCCATGGGAGTTCGGGCCCCGGGTGCTGGAGCACGTGGGGACGGCGCTTCGGGAGCGGGAACGGCTGCTGCCGTATTTCCTGACGCTGGCGCACCTGGCGCGGCGCACCGGCGCCCCGTATGTCCGGCCGGTGTGGTGGCGTTCGCCGGAGGACCGGCTGCTGCGGGATTGCGAGGACGCCTTCTTGCTGGGTGATTCGCTGCTGGTGGCGCCGGTGCTGGAGCAGGGGGCGGACCGGCGGGCGGTGCGGCTGCCGCGGGGGCGCTGGTACGACACGGCGACGGGGCGGGCCCATGAGGGGCCGGGGCAGGTGTTGTTGGACGCTCCGCTGTCGCGCATTCCGGTGCTGGCGCGGGCGGGTTCGGTGGTGCCGGTGGCGGCGGTGGGCGGTGGGGTGGAGCTGGAGGTGTGGGCGCCGGCTCCGGGGCGTACGGGCGGTGGGGTGCTGATCGGTGCGGAGGGCGGGCGGGTGGAGGTGGTGCGGTTCACCTCGCGGTGGCGGGATGGCGTGGTGACGGTGGATCAGGAGGAGGGGGCGTATCCGGTGCGGTTGCGCGGGTAGCGGCGCTCCGGTGTCCTCGGCGGGCGCTGTGGTGCGCGGTGTGCTGGCGAGGTGGGCTCCCACCCGCTGGACCAGCAGGGTCATCTCATAGGCGACCAGCCCGATGTCGGACTCGGCGGAGGCGAGCACCGCCAGGGCGCTGCCCTGGCCCGCGGCCGTGATGAACAGGAACGCCTGGTCGAGTTCGACCACGGTCTGGCGGACCTGTCCGGCGTCGAAGCGCCGGCCGACGCCCTTGGCGAGGCTGTGGAAGCCGGAGGAGATCGCGGCCAGGTGCTCGCTGTCCTCACGGGTGAGGTCCTTGGACATGCCGATGGGCAGGCCGTCGCCGGAGAGGACGAGTGCCTGGCGGATGGTGCCGACGCGCTCCACGAGGTCGTCGAGGAGCCAGTTGAGATTGCCCTGGCCGGTCGGCTGGGCCGGTTCGGTGTCGGCCGGGGCGTTGGGTATGGCGGTCATCGACCGTCCCTTTCCGTTGTCGTTCCTGGTGCGGTGGTTCTCGGTGGAGGGGTTGGGGCGTTCTCTTCGGCGGTTTCCGGTCCGGTGCGACGCCCGCGCTGCCATCCCCGTTGGAGGGAGGTCATGCGGGCGCGTACATCATCGGCGTCGCGCGGCTCGGCCCGTGGGGCGGGCCGCCGGGTGGGGTGGGGCCTGCGGGTCCGCCGGGGCAGGGTGCCGGGTGGGGCCGGCTCCTCGGCGGGGTCGGTGACCGTGCGTCCGTGATCGGAGATCAGGACGGGGGGCCGGCGCCGCGGCGGGGTGGCGTCCGTGTCGTCGGCCTGGTGGGTCCGGCCGCCGGGGGGCGTGGGCGGGGTGTGCGGCGGCCGTCGTTGCTCGTCCGGGGTGGCGGGCCCGTCGAACGGGGTGAGCGGGGGCTCGAGTTCGACCGGCCCGCGGACCGGGAAGAGCGACGAACCGGTGGCCGTCGGGGAGTCCGGCTCGCCGGTCCCGCCCGGTGCGTCGGTGAGCAGCGCGGCGGGGATGAGGACGACGGCGGTGATGCCGCCGTACGGGGAGGGCCGGAGCGAGACCCGTACGCCTTGGCGCCGGGCGAGCCGGCTGACCACGAACAGGCCGAGGCGGTCGGTGTCGGAGAGCTTGAACTCGGGTGCTTCGGCGAGGCCGAGATTGGCCGTGAGCAGGGCGTCGGGGGTCATGCCCGGGCCGCGGTCGTGGATTTCGAGGGTGAAGCCGTTGGGGACGCGGTCGCCGACGATCTGCACCGCGGTGTGCCGTGGGGAGAAGACCGTCGCGTTCTCCAGGAGTTCGGCGAGCAGGTGGGTGAGGTCGGCCACGGCGGGGCCGAGTACGGCCGGCCCGGGGAGTCGGTGCAGTTCGATGCGCTCATACGCCTCGACCTCGGTGACCGCGGCGCGTACGACATCCATCAGCGGGACCGGCTGGTGCCACTGCCGGGAGGGGGTGGCGCCGGAGAGGATGACCAGGCCTTCGGCATGACGGCGCATGCGGGTGGTGAGGTGGTCGAGGCGGAAGAGGTCGGCGAGTTCGTCGGGGTCCTCGGTGCGGCGTTCCATGGTGTTGAGGAGGGTCAGCTGGCGGTGCAGGAGGAGTTGGTTGCGCCGGGCGAGGTTCACAAAGACATCGGAGACGCCGCGGCGCAGGTCGGCCTGTTGGACGGCGGCTTCGACGGCGGCGCGCTGGAGGGTGTTGAGTGCCCGGCCGACCTGGCCCAGTTCATTGGGCGGGTAGTCGAGGAGGGGGGCTTCGGTCGCGACATCGATCTGTTCGCCCGCGGCGAGGCGGCGCAGCACGGTGGGCAGTCGTACGTCGGAGGCCTGGTGCGCCTCCTGTCGCAGGGCGCGCAGTTCGCGGATCAGGCCGCGGCTGATGCGCCAGGAGATGACGGCCGAGCAGATCAGGGCGGCGAGGCCGAGGATGCCTGCGACGGCGGCCTTGACGATGGTCCAGGAGGCGACGGGTTGGAGGCGATCCCGGTGGTGTGCGAGGGCCTCGGAGTCCAGCCGGGTGAGGTCGTCGAGGACGGTGCCGATGCCCGCCTGCCAGTGCTTGGCGTCGACGGCGCGGGTGGTGGGCCGGCCGGTGCCGGCGAGGACCAGCGTTTCCTCGGCGGCGCGCAGCGTCCGGGCGTTGGCGCCCTTCCAGTAGTCGTCGTAGAGCTTCTGGTCAGCGACGGGGAGCACGGTGAGGTTGGTGCGGTAGAGGATCTTGCGTTCGGCGATGCGGTCGGCGATGGCCCGCCGTTCGCGGGCGTCGAGGGTGGCGGCGGCGAACGCGGAGGTGAGCAGGGCGTCTTCGCGGGAGACGGCTTCATGGGCCCGGCACAGGCCCATCAGGGCGCGTCCCTGCGCGGCCAGTTCGGCGTCCTGGACGGAGTCCAGTGCGCCGAGGAACTCGTAGTAGGGGTCGATGAGTTCGTTGTACGCCTGATATGCGCTCTCGCGGGTGGTGGTGTGGTCCTGGACTTTGTGGCGCAGGTTCGCGAGGTCATGGAAGCCCTTCTCCAATGTGCGGAATTGATGTGCCGCCGCGGAGCTCATGTCCTCGCGTGCATCGCCGTCGACGCGGGTCCGGAGGACGGCGATCGTCCGGTCGGTGGCGCGCTGCAGGGCGCGCAGCCGGGCCGATGGCCCCGAGCGGGGACCCGCGAGGTGGACGAGGGTCTCGCGGCGCTCCATCTGTAAGGCGCGGACCGCGTCCTGGGCGGGGTCGCCTACCTTGTGCACCACTTCGGCGGCATCCAGGAGCCGGGCGGCCTCCCTTCCGGTGATCACGGTGGCGAAGGCCCACAGGGCCGTGAGGGACAGCAGTGGCACCAGCAGCAACGCCACGATCTTCCGGCGGATCGTCTTTCCGCGAAAGGGCATGGCCTCCCCCACGCCCCCGGCGGCACGGGAGCGGTGTTCCGACATCAATTCCGACATCAATGCGGCGTGAGCCTACTACTGACGGAGGATGCGCCCGAAGACCTGTACGGGCGGCGCCCGCATAGCAGCGGCACCAACTATCCTGATTTTTCGTGCTTTTACTGCACTTTCCCCTTCGAGGCGGCCCCTCCCTCCCCGGAGGGCGGGGCCGCAAGGTGTCCCCGGCCCGAGTTATTTTGGGAGGTGATTCGGGAAAAGCCCCGAACGGGGCAGCCACTGGGGGAGGTGAGCCGCCATGCACGAGGTTCGCGGCAACTCGTCGCACCCGCGCAGGCCCTTGTGGATCGAAGAGCCGATACACCGGCCGCGCATGCCCGACCCGGTCCGCACGGCAGCGGTGCGCGCGGTCGTCATCGTCGCGGTGACCCTGGTCCAGGCGATGATCGCGCTGCTGCTCACCCTCGCCGCCTCGTGGTACGCCTTCCCGGTGGTGCTGTGCACGGTGGCCAGCACGGTGGCGGCGACCTGGGGGGTGCTCGATGTGTGGGTGACCCGGCAGGTGTGGCGCCAGCGTCATGGGGTGATCTCCGTGCCCAGCAGCACGGCGCGGGAGGTACGCCGGGTCCGCAGCCCACGCTATCCCTGAGCGCGGCATCCCCGAGCGCGGCCCGCGGACCTAGTGCCGCGTCCGCCGGGGGGCGCCCCGGGGGGGGCGGGCGGGCCCCCCCCCCCCCCCCCCCCCCCCCCCCCCCCCCACCCCCCCCCCCCGCCCCCCCCCCCCCCCCCCCCCCCCCCCCCCGGCCCCCCCCCCCCCCGGGCCCAGGGGGCGCAGCCCCTCCTGCCCTCCCCCCCCCAAACCGCGAAGCGGT